>JBDSPQ010000001.1:0-4414 GCA_039930305.1 Ginsengibacter sp.
TTGGTGATAATCAATTGATCAATCTAACAAAGATTAAGACCAAAAATGAACTGATTGGAGAAGTGATTGGTTTGCTTATGTCACCCATTCAACGTGTAATAGGCGCTCTGCAAAACAGGCCTGAAACTACAGAAGAAGGTGCTGCAACAGCATCAGCTTCCGCTGAAAATATACCTGCACCTTCCGAAGCAAAACCAGAAGCTGGTGAGGTGAAGGCTGAAAGCATTGCGCCAGCCGAAGAAACAAAATCAGCTGAGGCTGCCACTAAGCCTGACATGTCAGCAGAGAAACCTGCAGAAACTAAAGCTGAAGAATCCACGCCCGCTGGTGAAAAGACTAAAACTGAACCTGAGGCTTAATTGGAATATTAAGTCAGTTTAAAATAAAAATTTTTTAAAAACCATCCGCCGGATCAGTGAAACTGAAAAGAAGGCGGAAAAAATTAAATCAAATAAAATGGCAGACGTAAAAGCATTAGCCGAAAACTTAGTAGGCTTAACAGTTAAAGAAGTTCAGGAATTAGCTGAATTCTTAAAATCTGAATATGGTATTGAACCAGCAGCAGCAACAGTAGTTGCCAGTGCTGACGCAGGTGGTGGCGCAGCAGCGGTTGAAGAAAAAACCTCGTTCGATGTAGTTCTTAAATCACCAGGTGCTAATAAACTGGGGATTGTAAAAATTGTAAAAGAACTTACAGGTCTTGGACTGAAAGAAGCGAAAGATCTTGTAGATAGCGCACCGAAAGCGATCAAAGAAGGAGTTGACAAAGCGACTTCTGAAGAGATCAAAAACAAGCTTACAGAAGCCGGTGCTGACGTGGAAATTCAATAAAGTTTTTGTTTCTAACTTATAAAGGCCGGTATTTTTCTGGCCTTTGCTTGTTTTCGCAGATTTTATTCAAATTTTAATTTCAAGTTAAATATTATCAATAATTTTTGACGGGGAGTTTCACGCAAGTGAATTTGAATAATAATACTTACTTTTGCACTCCTTTATTTTCGGGTAAGTGGCAAAATTCCTGTAATTACCTACTTAAAGGCCCTCTCACTTTAAATATTTTAACTAAAATATGCCTTCAACTAAAGTTGCTCCAGATCAAAGAATCAGTTTTGGAAAAATTGAACATTTGGCGGAAACTCCCGATCTATTAGGGATACAGATCCAGTCTTTTAAAGATTTTTTTCAGTTAGAAACCACCCCCGATAAACGTAATGTGGAGGGGTTATTTCGTGTGTTTAAAGAAAATTTTCCTATCACCGATACACGAAATATTTTCATGCTGGAATTCCTGGACTATTTCGTAGATCCTCCAAGGTACACAATTGAAGAGTGTATCGAGAGAGGGCTGACTTATGCTGTTCCTCTGAAAGCTAAGCTCCGTCTAAGTTGTAATGATGAAGAGCACGTCGATTTTCAGACTATTGTTCAGGATGTTTTCCTGGGTAATATTCCGTATATGACACCTCGTGGCACCTTCGTTATTAATGGCGCTGAGCGGGTGGTTGTTAGCCAGCTCCACCGTTCTCCCGGTGTGTTTTTCGGTCAGTCAGTTCATCCTAACGGAACTAAAATTTACTCAGCAAGAGTAATCCCTTTTAAAGGGGCGTGGATGGAATTTGCTACAGACATTAACAATGTTATGTATGCTTACATTGACCGTAAGAAAAAGTTTCCAGTAACGACTTTGTTGCGGTCTATTGGCTACGAAACGGATAAAGATATTCTTGAGCTTTTCGGAATGGCGGTTGAAGTGAAGGCAGATAAAAAAACATTACACACAAATATCGGAAAGCGTTTAGCAGCAAGGGTTTTGCGTACCTGGGTCGAAGATTTCGTAGATGAAGATACCGGCGAAGTGGTGAGTCTTGAAAGGAATGAGATTGTACTTGAAAGAGATACATTACTTGATGAGGACAACATTGCGATGATCATTGAACTGGATGTTAAAAGTGTGTTTATCCAGCGTGAAGAGGTTAGTGGAGATTATGCAATTATTTACAATACTTTAAATAAGGATACATCCAATAGTGAGATCGAAGCGGTACAACATATTTACCGCCAGTTGCGTGGTGCTGATGCTCCCGATGATGAAACTGCGAGAGGTATAATTGATAAATTATTTTTTAGTGATAAACGTTATGATCTTGGTGAAGTTGGACGTTATAAAATCAATCGCAAGCTTGGTTTGAATTACCCAATTGAGAAGAAAGTTCTTACAAAAGAAGATATTATCGCCATCATTAAATATCTCGTTTTACTTACAAATGCAAAAAGTGAAATTGATGATATCGATCACCTGAGCAATCGCCGGGTACGTACTGTGGGTGAGCAATTATATGCCCAGTTCGGTGTTGGTCTTGCACGTATGGCGCGTACCATTCGTGAAAGAATGAACGTGAGAGATAATGAAGTATTTACACCGGTAGATTTAATTAATGCGAGGACATTGTCTTCCGTAATCAATTCATTTTTCGGAACTTCTCAGCTGTCACAATTTTTGGATCAAACTAATCCTCTAAGTGAAATAACCCACAAGCGCCGTATTTCTGCACTCGGGCCCGGAGGTTTGAGCAGGGAGCGTGCAGGCTTTGAAGTTCGTGATGTGCATTACTCTCACTATGGTCGCCTTTGCACAATTGAAACCCCGGAGGGTCCTAACATTGGATTGATTTCTACTCTCTGCGTTCATGCTAAGATTAATGAAATGGGTTTCATTGAAACACCATACCGTAAAGTGCATGATGGAAAGGTGGATATGAATAAAGTATTTTTCCTAAGTGCAGAAGAAGAAGATTCGGCAAAAATTGCCCAGGCAAATGCACCACTTGATGAGAATTCGAAATTTGTAAACGACAAAGTAAAGTCACGTGAAACTGGTGACTTCCCGATTCTTGATAAAGGAGATGTTGAATATATGGATGTGGCACCGAACCAGATTGTAGGTCTGAGTGCTTCACTTATCCCTTTCCTTGAACATGATGATGCCAACCGTGCCCTGATGGGTTCAAACATGCAACGCCAGGCAGTTCCATTGATTCTTCCGCAGGTTCCTATTGTTGGAACAGGTTTGGAAGGCAAAGCCGCCAGGGATGCAAGGATCCAGATACACGCCGATGGTGATGGGGTAGTGGAATATGTAGATGCGAACGAAATCCATGTTCGTTATAACAGGAACCAGTCACAAAAGCTGGTAAGTTTTGAGGAAGATCTGATTATTTACAGGCTTACCAAATTTATTAAGACAAACCAAAGTACCTGTATCAATTTACGCCCTGCGGTTAAAAAGGGTCAAACTGTGAAGTCAGGTGACTTCTTAACCGAAGGATATGCTACTAAAGATGGGGAATTAGCCCTCGGAAGGAATCTTAAAGTTGCCTTCATGCCATGGAAGGGGTACAATTTTGAAGATGCCATCGTTATAAGTGAGAAAGTAGTTAAAGAAGATCTGTTTACTTCAATACATATTGATGAATTTGAATTGGAAGTTCGTGATACCAAACTCGGAGAAGAAGAATTGACTCCTGATATTCCTAATGTAAGTGAAGAAGCAACCAAAGATCTTGATCAGCACGGTGTCATCAGAATTGGAGCTCACGTAAAAGAAGGCGACATATTAATTGGAAAGATTACGCCAAAAGGTGAAAGCGATCCAACCCCGGAAGAGAAACTGTTGAGAGCCATCTTTGGTGATAAAGCCGGAGATGCGAAAGATGCTTCCCTGAAAGCGCCAAGCGGAACAGAAGGAGTGGTGATAGATAAGAAATTATTTCAACGTGCCAAGAAAGATAAGAATGGGAAGGTAAAGGAAAAAGCTACTCTTGAAAAGATCGACAAGACGCACGAAAAAAACGAAGAGGATCAGCTGGAATTATTAGTAAGCAAACTCATGACCTTGCTGAAGGATAAAACTTCGGCTGGTGTAACCAACAATTTTGGAGAAACGCTCATCGGCAAAGGAGCTAAGTTTACCCAGAAGAATTTAGCCAACATCGACTACCAGAATGTGAATCCTCTGGCATGGAGCAGTGATACAAAAACAGATGATAACATCAATACCTTACTGCACAATTATAATATCAAATACAACGAGGAACTTGGACGATATAAGCGTGAAAAATTTAATATCTCTATCGGTGATGAATTGCCTGCCGGGGTATTAAAGCTCGCTAAAGTCTATCTCGCTGTAAAGCGTAAGTTGAAAGTGGGTGATAAAATGGCTGGTCGCCATGGAAATAAAGGTATCGTGGCTAAAATCGTTCGCCAGGAAGATATGCCCTTCCTTGAAGACGGCACGCCTGTAGATATTGTTTTGAACCCACTTGGTGTGCCAAGCCGGATGAACCTGGGGCAGATATATGAAACTGTTCTTGGCTGGGCTGGTGAAAAGCTTGATAAGAAATTCGCTACCCCGATA
>JBDSPQ010000002.1:0-3350 GCA_039930305.1 Ginsengibacter sp.
CCGGCACCTGTAGGCATTCTTATCACAACGTCAGCATTTTGGCCCCAGCGATAATAGAGTTTTGCAAGATTATTTACAATCTGGTTGAGGCCAACGGAAACAAAATCGGCAAACTGCATTTCTACAACGCTCTTATATCCCTCGAGGCTTAGACCCAGGGCAGCGCCAATAATTGCACTCTCGCAAAGCGGTGTATTACGTACCCGTTCCTTCCCGAACTCATCAACAAAACCATCAGTAATTTTAAAAGCGCCACCATATTCTGCAATATCCTGGCCCATCAAAACAAGATTGGGGTGTAGCAACATAGCGTCGTGCAGACCTTGTTTTATGGCATCAATAAACCGTAGCGAAACTTCTTTCTTCCCAACCGTTGCTTCATAAACCTGGGAACGATGTACGGCGGGTAAGGGGGCGTACACATCTTTTATTTCGTTTTGAGTAACTACTTTAGCTGATGAATACTCAACAGCCGTCTTTGCAGATGGCTCCATTTCCCTTATTCTTTCTTTAATCTCAGAACGAATGGTTGCGAGATCCTGGTTGGTTAAAATGTTTTCCTCCACCAGGAAACGTTCATAGTTTTTAATCGGATCTTTTTCCATCCATTTTTCAAACATCTCTTTAGGCACATATTTGGTGCCGCTGGCTTCTTCATGTCCCCGCATTCTGAATGTCATACACTCTACCAGATAGGGCTTCTGTTTCTCCAGGCAAAAGTCCCTGATTCCTTTTATGGTTTCATAAACCGTCAAAACATTGTTGCCATCGATCTGTATGCCTTCCATACCATATCCTATTGCCTTATCAGATAAAGAATTGCATCGAAATTGCTCACTAACGGGGGTGCTTAGCCCATACCCATTATTTTCAATAATGAATATGACCGGTAAATCCCACACGGCAGCCACGTTTAATGCTTCATGAAAATCACCTTCACTTGTTCCACCTTCGCCGGTAAAAGCCAGCACGACCTTTTTTTCCTTTTTGAGTTTATAAGCAAGTGCAGCTCCATCGGCAACAGCGAGCTGGGGACCAAGGTGTGAAATCATTCCACATATATAATGCTCGCGTGACCCGAAGTGAAAACTTCGCTCGCGCCCTTTTGTGTAACCATTTTCATCCCCCTGCCATTGCATGAATAACTTTTCTAACGGCATCCCCCGCCCGGTAAATACACCAAGGTTCCTGTGGAGGGGCATTATCCATTCGTCTGATTGCAAGGCACAAGTAGCTCCTACTGATATTGCTTCCTGGCCAATACCGCTAAACCACTTGGAAATTTTACCCTGCCGGAGCAGGAGCAGCATTTTTTCTTCGATCATTCTCGGCAAGAGAAGATGCTTATAAAGGCTGATTAATTTTTCATCTGTAAAACCTTCCCTGTTGAATTGCATGCTGCAAATTTCACCTATTCGGGTGTAAATAAAAAAGAACGACCTCTACAACTTTTTTTCAATGTTGACAACAGCAGAGGAAATAATAGATAGAAGCAAGCCAAATATAAACGCCCACAAAAATCCCTGTACGTGTATACCGGAAACAAATTTATCTGCCAATAAAATCATCAGCACATTTATCACCAGGAGAAAAAGCCCCATCGTAATTATAGTTATGGGTAGCGTGAGAATAACGAGCAAAGGTTTTACAATGGCATTTAACACAGCCAATACTAAAACAAATATCAAAGCAGAAGAAAATGAACTGATAGACACGTGCGGATCCAAGATCATGGCAAGTCCATAAGCTACTGCGGCAGTAATCAATAAGCGGAGAATAAATTTCATAGCGCTAAATTTTTTTCTGAAGCTACCTAAATTACCACCAATTCAAAAAACTCTTCAGGTAAAAGATATTTATTAGCCAGTTCATTAATCTCATTAACCGTTATGTTTTTTATAGTAGAAATATATTCGGAAAAATAGTTTTCATCAACTTCGTTTATTATCAGGTTTTTCCATCTTGCTATTACCTGGAAAGGACCATCAAGATCGCCGAGGTTGAGGCCCATCATATAATTTTTTACAAGAAGCAATTCTTCCTCTTCTACCGGTTCGTCACGAAGTATTTGCATTTCCTTATACACCTCTTCCAGCGTTGCTTCGCATACATCCTTACCTGCATCAGTACTGATGACCAGGGCGCTTTGTCGCACATGATTTTCAAGAAAACTGTGGATGCCGTAAGTGTATCCCTTTTCTTCCCTGATGTTGGCCATAAGCCTTGACCCAAAATAACCACCAAATAAAACATTCAGCACCTGGACTTTCTTAAAATCTTTGTGCTGGCGATTGGGAAACGGCCTGGCAATCCGAATGGCTCCCTGCACGCCTTTTGGATCATTTATCACCCGCACTTTTTTGTCTGTGGCCAAGTCGGTTATATATACCTGCTCGGATTTTTTGGAATGCAGGTTTAAGTCTCCGAAATGAAGATCAAGCAGCCCTTCAAAATCAGCAGGAAACTTTCCCGCTGCAAAAATCAGGCAATTGCCTTGCAAGTAGTATTCTTTGTAGAAATTGTAAAGGTCTTCCCTGGTCAACGCCTGCAGGTCTTCTGCTGTAGTCATTTTTCCATAGGGATGCTGTGGCCCATACAGAAATTTATCAATTAGCCTGTTGGCAACAAATTCGCACTTTTGGAGATTGACTGCCAGCTTTTGAATACTATTTTGCTGAAATATTTCTAATTCGTGTTGGGGAAATATTGATTCTGTAATTATCTCCCTGATCACCGGCAGAACTTCCCTTAAATATCTTGAAAGGCAATGCAAAGTAATCACAGCGGTCTCGTTATGGCAACTACGGTTGAGATAGGCTCCGAAATAATCGAAATGCTCATTTAATTCCAGCGCTGTTTTCTTAATGGTACCATTTTTAATCAGGTAGTTGGTTGCCGGTGCTACAAGGTTCTTTTTTTCAAAGGCATTTCCGGCATAAAATATAAATTCTATTACCGCTACCTCTTCTGCACCATCATTTAAATAATATACCGGTACACCATTCTTAAGGGTAAACCTGCGGCAGGGATTTAAAGACAGGTTAAATTCTATGGCGTCCTTTATGGGAGGAGCTATTGTTCTGTTTAGCATTATTTTTTTTCTACGTTCATTCAAATATTGGATACCCTAACTCTCTCCTGATATTTTCTCCTGCGGAGACAGATATTAGTCAGTTTTTTGACAAATAGTACAAAGTATTGCTGTTTTCTTTGGAAAAGATCCGCCGGCTTTCTTCACGAATATCTTCAACCGTTATCTGACCGTATTTTTCCAATTCAGTATTCATCATGTTTGCATCGCCTAGCAATTCATATGTTGCCAGGCTGCCGGCCCGGTTCATCAGGCTGAT
>JBDSPQ010000003.1:0-4235 GCA_039930305.1 Ginsengibacter sp.
AATCCGGCTGTATGTAACGCGATTGGCGCACATCATGATGAAGTGGAAATGCAATACGTAATATCTCCTGTAGTGCAAGCATGTGATTCAATGAGCGGGGCCAGACCCGGTGCCCGACGCGAAATCATGCAACAATATTTGCAAAGAATCAAAGATTTGGAAAACCTGGCTTTAACCTATCCGGGAGTGGAGAAGGCTTACGCAATCCAGGCAGGCCGCGAACTAAGGGTAATTGTAGAATCTGAAAAAGTAAGTGATGGTGAAAGTGACAAGCTAAGTTTTGAGATAGCGCAAAAGATACAAACTGAAATGACTTATCCCGGACAAATCAAGGTTACCGTAATAAGGGAGAAAAGGGCCGTGAATGTCGCCAGGTAATCAAGTTTATAATCCGGAAAAACTAATTATAAACGGTGAAATCTCATATATAACCTTTATTAAATTTAAAATTTTCACTTACCTTCGCCATCCAAAAATTTTAACGCCATGAATGCCATAGCATTTGTTCACGATCAGTTGACAGCAAAAAAAGAAGTTCCAAAGTTTAAAGCAGGAGATAATATCACTGTGAATTATAAGATCATTGAGGGAAATAAAGAGCGTATCCAGAGCTTTAAAGGTGACGTAATCAAAAGACAAGGGGAAGGCGGTACTGCAACTTTTACTGTAAGGAAAATGAGTAATGGTATCGGTGTTGAGCGTTTATTTCCGGTTTTCTCTCCAAATATTGAGAGCATTAAACTACATAAAGTTGGTAAGGTTCGCCGTTCGAAATTGTATTTCCTACGTGACAGAAGTGGAAAAAGTGCAAGAATCCAGGAGAAGAGGATGAAATAGGATTTCCATTTATTTATGGATAAGCTATTGCAAACCGGGATTTTATTGTATATACTTGCATTTCACTTACACTTTTATATCGGCCAATTATACCTCATCATTTTTACTTTTATGAAAAAAGCAGGTGTAATATTCCTCATAATTACTATTATTCTGTCTTCTTGCTCAAGGGGTATTTCGCCTTACGAAGCGGCCAATGGCAAGGCAAAGTGCGGACGTTATTTAAGATAAATCTTCGCTTTTTTAATTCTGTTAATTCTATTTTATTAGTAGCTATCTTTTTATTATTAAGTATCTTTGAAAACTAATATTGAATAAACATGACACTTAATTATTTGCAATCCCAATTACTTCTTTCAATGCCCGGCGGATCTGAGTGGATCTTGATCCTATTGGTAGTACTTTTATTTTTTGGAGGTAAAAAAATTCCGGATCTAATGCGTGGAATAGGTCGCGGTGTAAGGGAATTTAACGACGCAAAAGAAAATGTGAAAAATGAAATAGATGCTGGCATGAAGGAAAAGGACACAACGCCCTCTCCCGCCACTGCACCTCCGCGTGAGGTTGTAAAAGAAACGGAACTCCCTAAATAATCTATCTTTTATAAATACTGATGGCCGAGGTGTGTGATTTTTATAAAATCTCACTCCCTGGCCATTTTTTTTAATTCTTACTTCTTGTTTTCATTCACTAATATAAAAGATTATCAGGAAAACCTGCATCAGGGTAAAGTACTCTGCGAAACTGCTGTGAGGTATTATCTGGATAGAATCACTGAAAATAATCAGCTAAATGCATTCGTGGAAGTTTTCGGTAGCGAATGCATTGAGCGGGCAAAACAACTTGACAATAAAAGAGCGAACGGTGTACAATTAGGAAAACTTTATGGTGTAGTGGTGGCGATAAAAGATGTCATCTGCTTCGAGGGGCATAAAATAACTGCAGCTTCAGCTATTCTCGGAGACTTTCAATCATTATTTAATGCAACAGCTGTACAAAGTCTCTTAGACGAAGACGCAATAATTATTGGGAATTGCAATTGCGATGAATTTGCAATGGGAAGCACCAATGAAAATACTATTTATGGAAGGGTGAAAAATGCCCTGGATGAATCTAAGGTACCCGGGGGGTCATCCGGCGGCTCTGCCGTTGCTGTTCAGGCAGGAATGTGCATGGTAAGTCTTGGAAGTGACACGGGAGGATCGGTAAGACAACCTGCAGACTTTTGCGGCATTGTAGGATTGAAACCATCGTACGGAACTGTATCCCGACATGGACTTATTGCCTATGCTTCTTCATTCGATCAGATTGGTATTTTTTCAAAAAACGTCGAGGATGCTGCACTGGTATTGGAGATAATCAGCGGAAAAGATAAGGCAGACAGTACGGTAAGGCAGGTCGACTCAAAGCGGTTTCAAATCGATGGAAACGGGAAACCTTACAGGATTGCCTATTTGCAGAATGCCCTTGAACATCCTAGCCTCGATATGGAGATCAGAGACAGTATAAATTCGCTGACTGAAAAATTAAATGCTGATGGACACTGGGTAGGGCCTGTCGCCTTTGACCTGATTGATTACATTGTTCCGGCCTATTATATTCTTACAACGGCGGAAGCCAGTAGTAATCTTTCACGGTATGATGGGATTAGGTATGGTAAAAGGCACACAGGTGATGGGGCTGGTCTGAGAGAATTTTATAAAAAGACAAGAAGTAAAGGTTTTGGAAAAGAAGTGAAACGAAGGATTATGCTGGGTACTTTTGTATTGAGTGAAGGATATTATGATGCCTACTTTACCAAGGCACAACAGGTGAGACAATTACTTGCTGAGAGAAGCAGAGAAATTTTTAAGGATTTTGATGCAATCATTTTACCAACAGTTCCGTCTACAGCCATGGATGCTGGTGATATGAAGGATCCTATTGCAATATATCTGGCGGATATTTATACTGTTTTCGCCAACCTGACGGGATTACCTGCTATCTCTCTGCCACTTTTTAAACACCCCAACGGAATGCCATTTGGAGTGCAGGTTGTTACAAAGAAATACGATGAGGCAACCTTACTCAACATCTCAGCAATGTTGATGGACCTTTACAAAAAATAAAACCGCCATGTCATCTAATTTTAAAATACTGGTTGTTTCTGTCTTTATCATCTCTGGTCTGACTATGTTTTATACGGTCACGAGCGCCCAGGCGAATATTGAGAAATCTGATTCGAATTTTGTTGATACAGCAGACGAAAGGAAAATAGAGGCAGTGGTAAAGTCTCCTGCACCACCAATAAAAGAGGATGTACAGTATGTAAGCCGGGTGACAAAATATGGGTTCAAAAATTTATTCAAAAACTACACTTATAATCCCACGATGCCCTATTCTTCGCAAGTAAATCCTTATGCTGAGAATTATATGCAGGATTATTTAAAAGTCCATGGTAAGTATCTGCAAAACCTGAAACGGAATTCTCTTTCTTACTTCAATTATATCGATGGAATACTATCTCAATATGGCTTGCCTAAGGAGCTAAAGTACCTTGCGGTAATCGAGAGCGACCTTAAATCAAATGCGTTATCTGTTGCCGGCGCCAGAGGCCCCTGGCAATTTATGGATTACACTGCCAGGGAATATGGGTTAAAGGTAAACCGTTATGTAGATGACCGTACGGATTATTACAAAAGCACGAATGCGGCCGCAAAATATTTACTTAGCCTTTACAAAGATCTTAAAGATTGGCTACTTGTGATTGCGGCATATAATGGAGGACCGGGCCGGGTATATACCGCAATTAAAAAAAGCGGTAGCAGGAATTTCTGGAGTCTCCAATATTATCTCCCAGAGGAGTCGCGCAATCATGTGAAGAAATTTATCGCTACCCATTATATGATGGAATCAAACTCTGCTGATATGGGAGTGCAGGGTACCTTTACGGCACAGGCTGGCGGCGATAACCAGTTCCCCGGAATTTCACCAGTAGAAGATTCAACTTCAGGAAACATAAAAGTTGAAGGAAGATATATTTCTACTGTAATAGCTAGCAAGATTGATATGCAGTTGGGCGAGTTCAACCGGTACAATCCAGGCTTTGATAACATTCTTGCCACAGGCTCGGCATACAATATGAGGCTGCCCAGTGAAAAGCTTGCTCTTTTTAATTCTACCCGTTATGATATTTTAAATGCCTGCGTGGAGAAATTATTGAATGAGGTGCGGTAAATCGCGAATTGTTTTTAGACGTACTGTTCAGCTTAGGGCTTCTTTCATAGCACTTACTTTTAAAATACATTCTTCGTATTCTTTTTCCGGGACACTATGGTGCGTAATTGCCGATCCGGCCATTACTGAAATATATTTGGATGCCTGATTGTATTGCACCGATCGTATCACTACAATAAAAT
>JBDSPQ010000004.1:0-3764 GCA_039930305.1 Ginsengibacter sp.
CTTCGTGTGCACCCGTTTTTTAATACGGTTGAGTTCAGGATATGTGATGTTCCGATGACCACCATGGAAACTATTACTATCGCCGCCCTCTTCCAGGGTATTTGCGCGAAGCTTTACAAGCTCCGGCTGGAAAACCTGAATTTCATCATCTATCCCCGTGCCCTCATAAACGAAAACAAATGGCGTGCGGGCAGGTACGGAATTGAAGGAAGCCTGATCGATTTCGGAAAAGAAACCGAAGTGAACACACGGGTGCTTATTTATGAATTGCTCGACTTTATTGATGATGTCACTGGTCCGCTCGGGATTCGTAATGCAGTCGGGAATGTTCATAACATGCTGGTGCAGGGAACTGGTGCTGATAGGCAGCTAAAGGTGTTTGAAGAGACAAACAGCCTGCCGGCTGTGGTAGATTATATACACTCCCAATTTCTTGACGGCTTATAAGAATATGCCTTTGCCTGGAATAAACTTTTGGTGAAGTGCTTTTGTCAAGGTAGTGGTGTCCTCATGCCACACCAATCGCAATATTTTTATAGCACAAAAGCGTTCTGATTTCACGCAATAATTTCCGGGGTCTATTGGGCTAAAATCAAAATGGGGAAATGAAAATATTCAATATTTTATTTATAGGCATCTTCATTCTTTTTGCAGTGCTGCAATACAATGATCCGGATCCTTACATCTGGATGCCCATTTATCTGTATGCAGCAATTTTATGCTACCGTGCAGTTCAACAAATTTATGATCGCAGGCTGTATGTCATTGGGTTGATAGCATACATTGGCTATGGCGTTTTTTTATTCTTTGATAAAACGGGCGTCCTTGACTGGATGCAGGAGCATCATTCAGAAAATATTGTGGAAAGCATGCAAGCTACCCGGCCCTGGATTGAGGAAACACGGGAGTTTTTCGGCCTTGTCATTGTAATAGCGGTGTTGCTGATTAACATGTTTTGGTTAAGGCGGAAGGTCAAAGCAACCTGACACGAACAATCGTTCTAACCATCCACCGCAATTTTATCTTCTACCACTACCAGGTCAATAAGGTTTACCGTAATAAGAATGCCGCCAACCTGTACAATGGCTTTTTTACCACGAATCCCGTTTACTGTACCCACCTGGTTGTTCGCTTTCATCTTTACTTTGTCACCCTCATGCACGTCTTTTTTTAGTTCAGTATATTTTGCATCTATCTTCTTTTGCTGTTTTTGTACAACCTGTTGTTGCTTTTGGTTGAAAAGCAGGGATTGCATCATCTTTATCACCTTACTTTTATCCTCCGTTTTTTTCCACTCGATTAAAATGGATTTCAGTTTTCGCTCCATGTCTTTTAGGTAGCTATATTTTTCCTCGCTAACTGCATTCTGGTGTTTTAATAATTCTACCTGCTGCCGGTGCCGTTCTTTATGGATAAGCAGTTCCATTTCTTTTTTTAGCTTTTCATTTTCCTTTACCAGCTTTTGTAAATGATTTCCCTCTTCAGTAATCTTTTGCAGATCCTGTTCAGTCCGGTTTAATAATTTATCAAGGCTGAAATGATCTTCGTCTACCAGTGTCCGTGCTTTTTTTATGAGCGACGTGTGCAAACCGATGCGCTCGGCGATAGAAAATGTATACGAGCTGCCCGGCTTACCGACGATCAGCTTATAAAGCGGCAATAATTTATCTTCATCAAAAGCCATGGCGCCGTTGATAATGCCCGGCACTTTATTAGCCATCACTTTCAGATTCAGGTAATGCGTGGTCACTATGCCAAGGCAATGTTTTCTCGCCAGCTCTTCCATAATTACTTCGGCAAAGGCGCCGCCCAGGTTTGGATCACTGCCACTCCCCAGCTCATCAATGAAAAGTAACGTCTTCCCGTTTGCATTTTCAATAAAGTATTTCATATTCAGAAGGTGCGATGAATAAGTACTTAGCTCAAATTCCAGGCTTTGCGTATCACCGATGTGGATCATCAGCTGCCTGAAAATACCAAACTCACTCTCAGGGCTACACGAAACCAACAGGCCGCTCTGAAACATCATTTGCAGCAGCCCGGCCGTCTTTAGCGTTACCGTCTTACCACCCGCATTTGGCCCGCTGATCACCAGTATCCTCCCGGCATCATCCAGCGCCAGGTTTACCGGTATGGTTGGCTTCTGTTGTTTTGCATTATACAGAAAAAGCAGGGGGTGCACAGCATTTACCAGCTTTATAAGTGCCGCGTTGCGGATGCCCGGCAGGTGTCCGTTATAATCAATGGCCAGTTTAGCCTTCGCCCTGATGAAATCGTATTCTCCCAAAACGGTATGATAGCCATCCAGCAGCGAATGATACGCACGCATTGTTGCAGTGAGGTTATATAAGATTTTATGTACCTCTTTTCGTTCATCATTTTCCAATGCATATACCTCGTTGTTCAACGCGGTAGTCTCTTCCGGCTCAATGAAAGTGGTGCGGCGACTGTCACTCTCGCCGTGAAAGATCCCTTTCACCATACGCTTCTGCTCCGCAAAAACAGCGAGCACCCGCCGGCCATTAATAAAACTCTCTTCTATGTCGGCCAGGTATCCAAGCTTATTCAGCCGGCTGATAATGCGGTCGAACACGCGCCGCAGTTCATTCCTTTTCCTGTGTAAGGAAAGGCGTATTTTCCCCAAATCTTCGGATGCACTGTCTTTCACGTTGCCATCCTCATCAAAAACCTCGTCAATTAGTTCAACGATTGTTTTTTCAAAATAAGTGTTTTCAATCACAAGCGCGAGATAGGCATAAGCTGTTCTCCGTTCATTATCGAACCACCGAAAAATTTGCCGGATAGATAAGGCCAGTTTTCGCAGTGCCAGGAACTGACGCCCGTCCAATAGAGATCCCTCGATACTGAGCAGTTTTATTTCCCGGGTTAAGTTGAATACAGCGTCATCCGGAAAATGGAGATGATTGGTGATAAGCAATTTGTACTCGTGTGCCTGCTGAAGCTCAGGGGCAATGAACTCTTCACGCGTATGAATTCTTAACTGTATGGATTTTTGTTTTGCATATTCAGTGCGGCAATGTTCTGCCAGCAGCATTTGTATTTTATCGAATTCAAGTTGTTTTGTGGCCGAAGCAGGAAATAATTTCATGTATAAATATCATGGTGCAGGTGTAAAGGCAAAAATAAGGAATGCGTGCAGACCGCCGGCATCGGGCGGGTCTAACCTGATGAAATCTCCAATTCTTTTTCATTTATCAATTCACAAAAAAGGTACTCCAAATTTGCCTGTTAAATATGGAATCATTTAACTGTTTGTTTACCGTGCAGCTTATCTTTGAATAAAAAATACCGCCACAAGGATTCGTAAAAGGTAATATATGAATGAAACTGAAGATCCGGATTTTGCCACTTTTGGAAATGGTTGTTTCTGGTGCACAGAAGCGGTTTTTCAGCAATTAGAAGGAGTAGAAAAAGTTACCAGTGGCTATAGTGGTGGCCATGTAGACAACCCCACGTATGAGCAGGTATGTGACAAAAAAACCGGGCATGCCGAAGTGTTGAGAATACAATATGACCCGGCAAAAATATCGTTTGAAAAGTTGCTGGAAGTATTTTGGGGAACCCATGATCCAACCACGCTCAACCGGCAGGGGAATGACGTAGGTCCCCAATACCGCAGCGTAATTTTTTATCACACACCTGCTCATAACTGGGATTGTCTACATGGCCGCCGCCATAGCCACTGGTAACTTTTTCTACTCCATCTAATTGCTGAAAAACCGCTTCTGTGCACCAGAAACAAC
>JBDSPQ010000005.1:0-7861 GCA_039930305.1 Ginsengibacter sp.
TACACCCGGCTGTTTGTGACACTTACCTACTACTGGTGTCCGTCGGCCATATTATCTGCCCGGGTTTCAAATTTTACAGCAACGAATGGCGGCGATCACATTTCCCTGGGATGGGAATCTGATCATGGCAATCAATCGGAAATATATGAGATTGAGGTCAGCACAGACGGTATTCATTTTACTAAGGTTGGTAACAGGATAGACGCAGCCTCATCAATAAGCGGAAAATTTGAGTATGAATTTCCGGTAGACAAAGGAACACAAAAAAATTATTTTTTCCGGATTAAAAAAACAAACCAGGCAGGAAAAGTTTTTTATACAGATGTGCGAAGCATCGCAATCAATCTACAAAAACTAACATCTGGAAAGCCTTACCCAAATCCTACGGTAAATGGCATCAATTTACAATTTGCGAAACATAATAATGGCAAATACCTGGTAGAGATGATTAGCAGCACAGGAAAAAAAATATTTTCGAGAGAATATAAAGCAAACGGTCCTACTTCAATAAATATCGAATTTAGAGGCAAAACTCCTCCTGGTATTTATTTTTTAAAAGTTAAAGACCTGGACACATTCCTTGAAGAGACCTCGAAGCTGCAGGTACTATAATAGCCGGGTTGATGACCTGTTTTAAGCTTATTGAGAGCGGGCATTTCTAATGAAAATTGATTCGACTTCTTTCCTGTTATTAATCGTTTCATAAAAGTCGTCAAGATAGGAAATCATTGATTTTTTTTCCTTCTCATCTATTAGTTCAAAATTTTTGAGGTAATAATAGATGCTTTCTTTTTTTTCATTGAATATTGCTATGGTTGCCGTCAGTTCATCATACCCTCTGGGGAAACCTCGGTAGAGTCTTTGTCTTACAGATTCAATGCCCAAGCCCTCCGATGGCACTGCATAATGCGCATTTACAAATCCTGAATAATCAAAATCGTACGCGATGGCAAAAGGTTTATTTGCAGGACTGTTTTTACCCACCATCAATTTCATATTATGATAATGAGGTATGGACCAGTCGGTATTTCCAATCATAAACTGAAAAAGATTTATAATGGTCATCTGCTGCCTGTCCGTTGCTTCCGTCAAAAAATCCTGCTTTTTCACTTCTATACAGTTATTTCTTTCTGCCAGGTCGTTCATGTCTTCTATCAGAAACCCATAATATGAAAATGGTTTTACTTTTTCTTTGCTGTCATTATACGTTATGTGAACCAGCCTTACACGGAAACTCATGTTGGTAATAAAATTATACATTTTGTATACCAGGAATTCCTTTAAAAGTAACTCGTCATAGTCCTTTCCATTTCTGCAATTTCCAACTAATTTTATTTTTTTAAGATTGGCAAGATCGTTTGATTTATTGTTGGCAAAATTCAGCATGAGGGAGGCAAGGTCACAGTTTTCTTTTCTGTAAACTCCTCTTACCTGGACCGATATTGTGTCAGTAATGGAGAGCGTGTCAGAGAAATTCAGCGTGATCTTTCCCGGTTGACTTGCGGCGTTTTTCTTACTATTCCTCAACATCTTAATGTCCGTACTTAAGGTTACTTCGATGGGATGTTCGTCCAGGAAAAACTGTTGCTTGTTTATTTTTGAATCCTGTGGGAATGCTTGTACAGAACAAAACAGGCAGAAGACAACGGCATAGTAAAGTTTCATACACGATTATTTTATAAACAATCAATTAGCCCGAAAAATTATAGCTGCAAGAGCCATTTTATTTAGCGACTTCACTTATTACATGACCTACAGATCCATTAGGCATTTGAATATGCAATAGCCCCGCGATAGTCGGGGCAATATCTGTCATGTACACTTCTCTGTTAGATTGCCCCTTTCCTATACCCCAGCCATACCAAAGGAGTGGAATATGAGAGTCGTAAGGATTCCAGTTGCCATGCGTGGTACCTGTATTTCCGTAATTTTCCATCCACTGCGGCTGGAGTATAATTTGCAATTGACCGCTTCGGTGTGGGTTATATCCGTTAGAAATCATCATTTTTACTTTTTCATTCAGCGTAGCCCCACCAAGATTTTCCAGGTCTATAACTCTTTCAATACCGGGTTCTTTCGAAAGATAATCAATGATCACTTTTTTTACTTCGGCCATTTTATTGTCATCAAATTTTATTGCATCAGGATTTAAATTGATCTGGTAGTTGGCAATCGACAAAATAAGATTGTTCTTGCCCATTTTTTCATTGAGGTCATTATTTAGTCTTTCCTTTATAGACCCCACATCCAGAGTTCCGGAAGGAATATGATGCTCACTCGCAAAAGCAGGAACATGCGCCACCCCATGATCCGCAGATAGAAAAAGTAAATATTCATTTTTGCCAACCCTATCATCAAGAAACCTTATAAAGTCGCCCAGGTCTTTATCAAGCCTTAGGTAATTATCTTCTACTTCGATTGAGTTTGGCCCAAAAGCATGACCAATGTAATCCGGTGAAGAAAAACTCACGGCAAGCAAATCAGTTATATCATCGTTCCCAAGGTTTTCGGAAATCACAGCCTGCTTCGCAAATTCGGCTGTTAGTGTATTTCCAAATGGGGTACTGAGTACGGTAGAGTAATTCTTCCCGGCGAAAGCTGCCAAATCATAGGGAAAACCTTTGCTGTTGCTGCCCAGCGGCTTCGCTTCATAGGCATTTATGTCTTTCGTGCTCTCCGAATAAGAGTCTGGGGGATATAATGTTCGCCATCCTTTCTTGTAGTAGTCATCTATCAATTTCTTTTCATTGAAGGCGACTACCCAATCCGGAAACGTTTTCATATAGTAATCTGACGTAATCCATTTGCCCGCGCTTCCATCATACCAATAAGCAGCATCGCCTGTATGACCTGCTGGCAATATACTTCCCCTATCTTTTAATGCAACGCCAATAACTTTTGATTTAAAATTTGTTGCAAGTTTTAATTCATCACCTATTGTATTGGTCAACAAATTCCTTGGACTTTGAAGCCCTGCGGCAGTATTAGTTCCTATCGTATGTACTGTGGAATCTTCCGTACAATAAACACTCCGCTTCAGATCATTGTCCCACCAGATGTTGCCGGTGATGCCATTGATCGCCGGAACAGAACCTGTATAAATGCAGGAATGGCCGCAGGCAGTAACGGTCGGGATGTAGGGAATAAAAGTGTTTTCACAACTAAAACCTCCATTCAGTAGTGTCTTAAATCCTCCTTTGTCATCGTAGCGGTCGTAATACTTGTATAGATAATCGTACCTCATTTGATCTATCACGATACCCACTATTAATTTAGGTCTTTTAATCGACTGCGTAAATGCAGAAGTCATCGCAAGACAAAGCAAGGTGAGCATTAAAACTTTTTTCATAAATAATCAAAATTTTTGCATGTACAATTTGCAGGTTGATAAAGTTACAATAGCGGTATATTACAAAATGCACCCAGTCGTTAATTCATCATCAAAACATTCACGCTGCGCTGCAAAATATTAAAAGCAATTTCAGCCATGAGGTTTTCTTTATCCAACGTTGGATTCACTTCCGAGATTTCAAAACAGCAAATTTTTCGGTTTTGCATAAACTTGCTCACGAGGTCTTCTGCTTCGCGTTCGCGAAGTCCGTTAGTAACAGGTGTGCCTGTACCGCGGGTAATAGCTGAATCTAGGCAATCAACATCAAAACTTACATAGATATCGGTACATTCGCTAAGATACCTAAGGGAAGCGCGTACTACGTTTTCAGGGCCTTTCCGGCGCAGTTCTGCGGTTGTAATTACTTTCATCCCATATTTTTCAATGAGGTGCTTCTCTTCTTTTTCATAATCCCGAAGCGAAATAAATACTATGTCTTCCGGTAATATCTTAGGACAAATTTTTCCGAACTGTTTCATCAACTCCCATTGCTTTTTTGTTTTTTCATCCGGCTCGTGCACCATGCTTTCCTGATTGTCTTCAGCTATAGATGCTGTGAGTGGCATACCGTGCATGTTTCCAGAAGGTGTAGTGTAGGGTGTATGCATATCAGCATGCGCGTCTATCCAGATCACGCCGAGCCGGCTTTTTGGCTTTGCCAGTTTTATACCTGCGATGGTACCTCCGGAGATGCTGTGATCGCCACTTAGCACCACTGGAAAAAAATTTTCCATAATGCTTGATTTCACCGCCTTAGAAACACGCTCGTACATCGTTAATACACCGGTAATTCGTTTTGCATATGGTGATTGAATTGGTTCAAAGAGCAGGTTGTTTTCGGTTTCAATTTTTTCTGAAGGAAAATGGACAAAGAAATTGCTCATAAAATCCAATGCAGCAATTTTAATCGCATCTACACCAAGGCTTGCACCCCTTGTGCCTGCACCAATTTCACTTGGCACTTCTATCAGTTTAATATTTTTCATAACAGAGTTAATTGCCCGGTCTTTCTGCCTTAGTGGGCAAGATAAATTATCCCGGACACATCATCAAGCCCCCGATGATCTGCCAGGCTTTTACAAATGTGAACCTGCAAGCTGCTTTAGTGAATCGCAATCGTTGGCACATGGCTGTGATAGGCCAGCTTTTTTGTATGGCTCGTCTTGAACAGTTGGCTCAGAAACCCATGCTTTCTCGGAACGGTGATGATGGCATCTATGTTTTTTGTTTCGACAAACCTGTTTATTCCTTCTAAAAAATCATACGCACGCAAAAATGAAAACTCAGGATTATAAGGCCCCAACTTGTCTTCCATCGATACCCGCTCAATTTTGAACTCATCGGTCAGTTCTATATAATGTTCGCTGTCAACATTCAATATTTGCAGTTTTGGTTTGAATGTGTCTAACAGGTCTTTAAGTGCTTGAAATGGAGTAGTACGGGCAACATCCTTAAAATCTGAAGTGAATACCACCTCTTTCAGTCCTTTATATTCTGCATCAGGTGGAATAATCATTACTGATGTACTAATGTGACGAATAACGTTAAGCGTGTTTGTTCCCATAAAAACCTGCTTGATGCGGGAGCTCCCTGTAATACCCATAATCACCATATCCACGTGGTTGCCCAACACATATCTCTGTATGTTTTCAATAAATGAGCCTTCTTCAGATTCAACATGGATGGCTACGTTGTTACCTGCAGAAAGTTCAATTTTCAGGTCTTCCAGTTCCTGGTCGGTTATCATTTTCCTGGAACCTTCTTCTTTCTCTGTCAACGCAGCAAAACTGATCCTGCTATAAACATTGTAAAGAATAATATTTGCACCGGGAATATCCTTTGTTAATGCAACCGCATATTTTGCGGCATTCACTGATGTATCGGAAAAATCTACAGGAACGAGGAATGTTTTCATTTTATTAATTTTTTTGGCAAAAATAAACAAAACAAATATCAATAGTGGACAACACGTACTTTCTGTAGTGTGACAAACCTGTTAATAAGTAGGATCGTCACAGAATTGATTGCTAAGTAATCTTTCAATAGAACTCATATATTTGCCGATGTGCCTCTGACCTGTCTGGTAGCCCGAAAAAAACGTACATAAAGTGAGATTAAAAAGCCTGGAAATAAAAGGATTCAAAAGTTTTGCAGATAAAACAGTCCTCAATTTTGATGAAGGAATTACGGGTGTCATCGGTCCAAATGGATGCGGTAAAAGTAACATTGTGGACAGTATTCGCTGGGTAATTGGCGAGCAAAAAATCAGCCAGCTAAGGAGTGAAAATCTCGAAAGCCTCGTATTTAACGGATCAAAAACGCGCAGTGCGAGTGGTCTTGCCGAAGTGAGCCTCACATTTGACAATACGCGCAATCTGCTTCCCACGGAATTCAATACGGTTACGATTACCCGCAAGTATTATAAGAACGGCGAAAGTGAATACCGCCTGAATGATGTAAGCTGCCGCCTGAAAGACATTCATAATCTTTTCATGGATACGGGGGTTAGCACAGACAGTTATGCCATCATTGAGCTGGGGATGGTAGACGATATTATAAAAGATAAAGACTACAGCAGGCGCAGAATGCTCGAGCAGGCGGCAGGCATCTCGATTTATAAAACAAGAAAGCGCGAGGCAAAATTAAAGCTCGATGCCACTGAGCAGGATATTGCCCGGATCGAAGACTTGTTGTTTGAAATTAACAACCAGCTGAAAACGCTGGAGAGCCAGGCAAAGAAGGCTGAAAAATATTTGGAAATAAAAACCTCTTACCGTGAGGTTTCTATTGAATTGGCAAAAGCGGCTTTGGAGGGTTTTAATATTACCTATCGCGATTTGAACGAGCAACAGAAATCTGAGACAGACAAGAAGACAGAATTTGAAGCCCTGATTGCTATAGAAGAAGCTTCTATTGAAAAGGAAAAGGTAGAATTTATTGAAAAAGAGAATGCACTTCAAAAGCAGCAACACGCATTCAACGATATGGCCAACGAGGTGAGAGAAAAGGAGAGTGAAAAGAACTTGTCCGCACAGCGCTTAGTATATCTCAGGGAAAAAGAAAATAACCTGAAGGAATTTTTACAAAAAGCTGAAGGCCAACTGAAGGGTATTGAAGAGAGTATTGGATTTACACGGCAACAGGTGGCGGAAGAAAATCTCCGGCTGGAAGAGCAGCAATCGCAACTAGAGTTACTCAAGCTTGCTGCCAATGATACAAGAAAAGTTTTTGATGAAAACAGAAGTACCGTGGATGCTGTCAGGCAAAAGCAGGTAATTCTTCAACGCAATCATTTTGAAGCCGAAAAGCAGGTTGCTGTTGCAGATACGAATATTCACAACTTACAACGTACGATAGCCCAGGCAGAGGAAGAAAAAAAGCAGCGCGAGTCGGCTCTTGGCCGCCTTGAAGTCGAGAAGGGAGAAAAGCAACGTGAGCTGGAAGAAAAGAAAAATTCTCTTGAAGAATTAAAGCAACAAAATGCCCTGACCAAAGAACAAATTTTGGATGCACAAGCGCAGTTGGAAACATTGCGAAGCGAACTTGCAAGAGAAAGCAGGATTCTCGATGCGCGGCAAAATGAATATGATTTATTGAAAAGCCTTATTGATAACATGGAGGGCTACCCCGAAAGCGTAAAGTTTCTTCATAAAAACAGCGGATGGAATCATGAGGCGCCCATATTGTCAGACATTATTTATGTGAAAGAAGAATACCGTGCTGCAGTAGAAAATGTGCTTGAGCCGTACCTCAACTATTACGTAGTTGACAACTTGCAGGAAGGTCTCACGGCCATTCATTTATTAGACGACAACAAGAAAGGCAAAGCCAATTTCTTCCTGTTGGATAAGCTCAGTGAATTTGAGAGCCAACTCAACGAAGCCGGTTTGGATAACGCAATTCCAGCGCTAACAGTGGTCGAGATAGACAGCAAATTCAATCATCTGGCGTCTTATCTTTTAGGCAATGTATATATCGCAGAAAATGAAGAAGCCCTTCAGAATAGTAACGGGTACGTTGTTTTAGAAAAGCACGGTAAATATGTAAAAGGAAAATATGCATTAACGGGTGGCAGCGTTGGATTGTTTGAAGGAAAAAAAATCGGCCGTGCAAAAAATCTGGAAAAAATTGCGGAGAAAATTTCAGGTCAGAAGGAAAAAGTAAATGAGTTAAAAGTTGCGATTTCCGCCAGGTCAAATGAAGTGATTTCTTTCAATACACAATTAAAGGAAAGTGCGATCCAAACCACGCAGCAACAAATAAGTGAGTTGGTAAATCTTACTTATTCAATTCAAAATAAAATAGAAAACCTGGGACAGCAGCAACTGAGCGCAGTCGGGAGGATTAAGGACTTGAACGGGCAGCTGGAAAAAAATCATACCGCCATAAAAGATACGAGGGCCAGGCTCAGCGAATTGGATATTGAAGTAAAAGAATTGGGAGAAAAGGTGGATAATGCTTCGCAGGCAT
>JBDSPQ010000006.1:0-4204 GCA_039930305.1 Ginsengibacter sp.
AAGCATAATCATATCGTACAGTCCAAATCGATGATTGGTCCCCCCCCCAATTCTTACGGCTTCTTTTTCAAGTGCCCTGAAGTTGGGTGTTGTTTTTCGTGTGTCAAGTAATTTTGTTGAATAACCCTCCAACTTTTTTATGTACTTGTTTGTAAGGGTAGCGATTCCACTCATCCTTTGCATACAATTTAAAACAACCCGCTCGCAGGTTAAGATTGTATGAATATCGGCAACTACTTCAAATGCGGTTTCTCCTGGCTTCATCTGGTCTCCATCGGATTTGTACTTTTTGAGAACGGCAGCCGGCTGAACAGTTTGGAAAATTTTCTCGGCTATATCAATGCCCGCCAAATTCCGTCCTCTTTGATCTTTAGGATAGCTTTTCCTGTAGCTCCAGGATCTATACTTGCAAGAGTGGAGTGATCGCCATCACCTATATCTTCAGCCAAAGCTGCTTGTATGAATTTGCTAAGTTGCTCTTCCGTAAAGTTTGAATTCATTTAGATACGATAAATGGAACGAATGATATGGCTAAAAAGAATTGAAGGTATTAAATTGAAAAAATCTACCCCTATTTTAGCGGTACAATCTTTCAAATCTTATCTCGTGAAGCAATTGTCTGGATAATTGTTGTTTGAAATAAATGGAGACGCGGTAGGGGCCGTTGGCTGTTTCCAGTTCGCCAAGACAACATTGGTGATTAACACGGGAAGCTTTATGAATTACACGGAATTGCTTAATCACGTTTTTTGAAAAAAAATCTCTTATTACAAGCTCAGCCTGTCTTTTGCTGTAAGTATTTGTAGTGCCAGTAAGGGTAATTTCTACAGTGTTATCGAAATATTTAGAAACTTTTGAGGCATCTCCTAATTTAAAGGCCTCGATGATCCCATCTACGGAAATTGTTTTTAATGACATAGAAGTCAGCATGACAAGAGAAATAAACAAAAATTTCATAGCATGTGTCTAATACCTCATTTTTGCCAAAAACGTGCCAACCTGGAGACCGCCATAATTCCGGTAGTCGCTCAATAATGCACGATCAAAAAAAAATCTTCGTGGCTAATCAGCATAAAGTAGTTTTGAAACATGGAATCTAAAAAGGTTATTTTAATAATTATGGATGGATGGGGCCTGGGTAAGGTAAAGGAAAGCGATGCGATCCAACATGCAAATGTTCCCTTCGTACAATCTTTATATTCAAAATATCCAAATACCACGTTGGTCACTTGTGGTAAAGCAGTTGGACTGCCAGAAGGCCAGATGGGCAATAGTGAAGTAGGTCACCTGAATCTTGGCGCGGGAAGAATCGTTTACCAGGAACTTGAACGAATAAATGTCGCTATAGATTCAGGCGAATTTCAAAAAAACAAAATACTGCTGGACAGTCTTGATTACGCGAAAGAAAACAATAAATCCCTGCATCTGGTGGGACTGGTAAGTGATGGTGGCGTGCATTCTCATATCAATCATTTAAAGGCAATTACCACTTTATGCAAAGAACAGGGGATTGCCGGAGTGTACATCCATGCATTTACCGATGGGCGCGACACAGATCCTAAAAGTGGCTTGCATTTCATAAAAGAATTGCAGGAGCACCTGCATCAAACTACAGGAGAAATCGCTTCTGTGACCGGGCGTTACTATGCCATGGATCGTGATAAAAGATGGGAACGGGTAAAAATTGCCTACGATGCTTTAGTTCATCAGCAAGGTTTAAAGACGAATGATATTTTATCGGCAATCTCTGCCTCGTACGAAAGAAATGTAACAGATGAATTTCTGCTGCCAATTATAAATGAAAGCACGCCACAAGGGGTGATAAAAGATGGGGATGCTGTTATTTGTTTTAATTTTCGTACTGACCGATGCCGGGAGATCACACAAGTTCTTACACAAACACCCTTCCCCGCATACGACATGGAGCCACTCAAATTGCATTATACTACCATGGCAAGGTATGACCACACTTTCAAGGATATAGAAGTAATCTTTGAAAATGATGATCTCGTAAATACTTTAGGGGAAATTTTATCACAAAATAAAAAGAAGCAAATAAGGATCGCCGAAACTGAAAAATATCCGCATGTTTCTTTTTTCTTTAGTGGCGGCAGGGAAAAACCCTTTGATGATGAAAGCCGCATTATGATTCCGTCTCCAAAAGTTGCGACGTACGACCTGCAACCGGCAATGAGTGCAGATGAGCTCACCGCAGCCCTGCTACCGGAAATAAAAAATCAAACAGCTGATTTTATTTGCCTGAATTTTGCCAATACTGATATGGTAGGCCATACTGGTGTGTGGGAGGCCGTAATTGAAGCTGCCGAAACAGTAGACAGGTGCGTTGAAAAGGTGGTAACTGCGGGCCTGGAAAATGGATATACGATCTTTCTGACTGCGGACCACGGAAACGCTGATTTTATGATAAATGCAGATGGCACTCCGAATACTGCCCATACTTTAAATCCAGTACCGCTTTTTATTATTGATAAATATTGGAAGGGTGAGATCAAAGAAGGGAAACTTGGTGATATTGCCCCAACCATTTTGACTTTGATGGGTTTGCCACATCCCGCAGAAATGACGGGCGAAATTCTGGCAAAGTTTGAATAATCTCCCCTACACCTAAGAGATTTAATTCGTCAAGCTATGAAAAGGTTCATCCGGATTACTTTGATTTTTTTGCTGTTAATATTAATAATAATCCAGTTCATCCGCCCGGAGAAAAATATTCCTGAATAGCAACCGCTAATATCACTACAAAATATGCCGTGCCGGCAAATGTAATGGCAACATTCAAAAAAGCGTGTTATGATTGTCACAGCAATAAATCAGCATATCCATGGTATTGGAACATCCAGCCGGTAGCATGGTTTATGAGCAACCACATCGACGAAGGAAAACATCATCTCAATTTTTCTGAATTCACGTCGTCTGTCATAAGGAGGCAATACAAAACGATAGAGGAAATAGGTGACGAGGTGGAGCACGGTGATATGCCTGTGGCATCTTATACTTTGATCCATAAAGAAGCAGCTCTGGAAGATGCGGAAAAACAAGCCGTCATCGGCTGGAGCAGGTCGGCTATGCACAGTATTGAAGATAAGTATCCCCCGGACAGTTTAAAGAAACACTAAGGCTTTCTTCAGGAAAACGCCTAAAACTTACCCCAAACTTCGAATAACAAAAATTTATCTACTAATTTTTGAAGTTCAAGCAGCAATTATCGTCATTATTTGTCCTAACTTAGTAGGGTAAAACCAAGCGAAAAATTTATGACAGAAGAGCAAATGCTTCAGGGCTGTCTTAATAATGATGCATCCACACAGGAAGTATTATATAACCGTTTTAGCCCGCGCATGTTAGGAGTTTGCTATCGATTTGCAAAAAACCGTGAAGATGCAGAAGATATGATGCAGGAGGGGTTTATAAAGGTCTTCTCACAGATCCACCAGTTTCGGGGACAGGGAGCACTGGAAGGATGGATCAGGAGGATTACAGTACATACTTGTATCAATATCCTGAAGAAAAATAAAAAGTTCAGCGACACTGTAGATCTTTTTCATGCAACCACGATGCACCTCAATGAGAACAGTATTCCCTCATTGTTGCAGGCAAAGCAGGTGGTTGAATGCATAAGATTGCTGCCTTTGGGGTACAGAACCGTATTGAATCTTTATGCGATTGAGGGGTATTCTCACAGGGAAATTGCAACGATTCTTGATATCGAGGAAAGCACTAGCCGATCCCAATATACACGGGCAAAATCGATGCTTGAAGATATTTTATTAAAAAATAAAATTCTAAAAAAACCACGGCAAAAAGTGCGTATGATGACGGGAATGCTCTAACTGTAAATAACCAAAACTCAACTATAACCCTTTATTGAACTATTGTAAAATGGAAGATAAATTCTACCTGGACGATTTTGAGCTTTCGCTGCAGGAACAGGTAAACCAGTTTGAAATGGTGCCGACCAGAAAAGTGTGGCACGGAATATACAATGATCTTCATCCCGGTAACAGATGGCCTTCAGTAATGATGACTTTCCTGCTTGTCGCGTCTATTGTTTTTGTGGGCTATCTCAATACCAAGAGCAGTAATTTGGGAGATGCTGGCAGTGCAATAGTAACCTCTAATTCTAATTCGTTACAAACAAATACACTCTTAGCAGAAAATCATCCCCTTAATCCAAAACGATCTA
>JBDSPQ010000007.1:0-8324 GCA_039930305.1 Ginsengibacter sp.
ATCGGTATAGGCGTTTTTGTTGTTATCTTTTTCCATGATCTTTAATTTTTATTTCAAGTTAGAAAAACAATGCCAATTTAATATGCCTCTCAAATTGATAATGTAAAATTAACATTGGACGGGGAAATGATCGTTCGTAATTAATATGCGAGTTGGCACTTAGTTCTCGCTTCCGCCTTTGTCACCAATAAACCATTGTTCTTTATTCTTAAATAAAACATTAAAGGTGGTAAGTGACCCGTAAATTCTGGTAATATTGTTGCAGGTTCACTTTTTCTTCATCTGACATAATTTTGTGGGAATTGATCTGTTGCTCCATCACCCTAAGCCTGTCCCGAAGCATTACAATCTTATGAAAAAAAATGTCGATAGGAATTTCCTTGGGTTTCTGTGATTTATCTGCAGGCTGCAGCAGCATACTTCCTCCCTTCCATCTTTCGCCAAGAGACACAATCTCCGAAACATCGCTCCACATTTTTAAGATTTTCAATATGGATCTTTCAACATCACTTACCGTCTCCAATTCTACTGTAATGTTTTCAGGAATAATTTCCTCCAATTGCGAATCAGTCTTATCAATTTCCCTGAGGCCGGAGGAAATAAAAGTGATAAGGTAGGTAGCGAATCGAACCCCGACAATTACGCCTGGGCCATGTAGCGTGTGCTGAAGTCTTGTACCTATACCTAATGTTGTTTGTTCCATAAAAACGATCTTTTGCTTGATGTAAATTTATTAAAAATAGCAGGAGGATATTTGAGATTTGAATGGCAGTGCAATTCCAAAAACAATATCAATAAATTTTATTTTAAATGGATAGTTACAAATGGACAGACCTGGGGCGGAGAAAAAATATTTTTCGAGTATAGGTCGCCGTAATGTGTAAAATGAATAAACCGCCAGAAATATGTCAGGCGGTTCATTACAAGCAAATTCGTTATGGCAATAATCCATCAAAATATCTGAGCCTTTAAGCGGATACGTCAGCCGCTTATTATTCAGGACAATATCTGGGATGGCATAAACGAATAAGGATCTATAGAAAATTGTTTGTCAAGCTCCATGTGAATTTCTCCCATCTCCAGTTCGATAAAGGAGGAACCTTCCCTGATTTCCCAGAGGTACAATTTTTTGTTTACCGTATGCTGATTAAATATTTCCGGGAGTAATGATGGTAGAAGTCCATTCCAGCAGGCTACTTCTAATTTTTCTTTTTCAGTAAGATGGTTGTAGTTAATTCCGTCAGTAGTTTCTGCAAACTCTCGCATGGAAAAGCTTGTTCCCGTAACTAACAGTATTTCCTGTTGCGTAAAAATCGCTTTCATAATTTTCCTTTTTAAACTTACGATAAGACTGTATGGTTTTGCCTATGTATACAGGTTTACATCAGAATTTTCTGTTAAATACCTTTTGGTAAACAATAAATATTAAAGGATTATTTGCGACAATTACATCTGAATACGGGTCGTATAAAGCAGATAAAGTAATTATTTAAGCAAAGAGGAATTTCGGGAAGATAACTGGTGGTGTGATAAGCGTTGTGGGGATAAAAGTATATAACATTTTCTGATTTTGCAATCTATTTAAAAAAAAAATTATGCAGGAGGTATGTTGAGTATTTTTTGTCAGCCGTCAAGACACGCAGGCAAATTTTGCTGACGGGTTTTTGTTGTATAGCTACAGTCCAATAACGGATAGGAATACACTGAATTCTATAAAAGTCAAAACCCGTATTATTGTCTGTAGCATTTGGAACATACAAGGCGGAGTTCTGCTTAGAACTTTAAAATAAATTAATTTCCCTGCTTGACAATACCGTGTCTCTTAAATGCATACGAGGGCCGGGTCCCTATGCAACTACCAGCCATCTAATGCAATCATATTATTAATTATTTAGGCGATGTTTTCCCAAAAATATCACGGAAATGGTAAATAAATTATTAACAAAACCACTCGTATTTATCCTAATAGAAATGATTAAATTTGAGTAACAGTTTTAAAAATATAAAGACATGAAATATACCTTCAAATTGTTTTTCCTGGCTGTAATGACAGTGGGATTTTGCAGCACTTCCCAGGCACAAAAGCGTGCAATACGGGGTGATATAAATCAAAATAGATCGGCAATTGAGAACCCGTCTTCCAACGAGAGGTCGCCACAAAGAACCTTCAGTAGTTCTCCCGCAACTCAACGGTCTGCTCCTTCGGAAAAAATGAGTACAAGTGAAGTTAGAAGTCCGCAAAGGACGATGGTGAGAAGCCAGCAACGTTCATCGGATTTTCAAAACGATCATCCTGCTATCTCATCCGCGCCGTCTGTTTCCACTACTGAGAGAAGAAGTGCATTTACTAAAAGAGATAATCCAATTAGGAGCCAAATTGCCCAAAATCAAGCCGTCGGTAGTCAAAATACACCTGTCGCCAGGTCATCCACCAGCAATACGCGGACTTATACGCAATCGTCCGGTAATACACCAACACGGTATCGTGGTTCTTCAAGAACGTATAACAACAGCAGTAACGGCTATAATACAGGTTCACGCAATTATAATAGCTACGGGAGTTCCAACTATTATTACAGAAACGGCTATAACCGTAGAATATATCTAATGAATGCACCTCGCTATAATTATAGACCATACAATAGTATTTCTATTTACTACGGCGGTAATCCATATTACTATTCAGATGGATTGTTTTACGATTATTATTCCGGTTATTACCAACCGATATATCCTCCTTATGGCATTCGGATATCAAGTTTGCCTTTCGGTTTTTCCAGGATCTATGTAGGTGTGAATCCCTTTTATTACTATAACGGTATTTTCTACAGGGAATATGACAGGAATTATGAAGTAGTGGATGCTCCCCTCGGAGCTACGGTTCGTTCATTACCCCGCGGCGCGAAGTCTGTTATGATCAAGGGAGAAAAATTTTACGAATTAAATGGTACTTATTATAAGCAAGGCAAGAATGAGAAAGGAAAAAAAATCTATACAGTTGTGGGCAAACATGGGGAAATAAATAATTCAGAATCTGAAAACGTGACCGATGATGGACAATCCACTTTTGAAAATGGTGATATTATTCACCAATTACCTGAGGGATCGAAAATAGTAACGTTAGATGGCGAAAAATTATACGTTACTCCTGATGATATTTATCTGAAAGAAGAAGTAAATGGTAATGAAGTAGAATACAAAGTGGTAGGAAAATAATGGAAATATATAATTGAAAATTAATTATGAGCCGGGCTTGCCCGGCTTTTCTTTTGCTAGTAAGGAAGCTTTTATAAAAGTAATTGCTTGAATTTTTTCAGTTCATTAATTTCTGCGGGAACTAATAATTCATTGTTTCCAAACTTTGCTTTTAAATATAACACTCGTTTGTGCCCCGGGTATTTGGTGAGGATTTGATCAATAATTTCTCCGGATTCAGTATCCGCCACTATTTCTACTGATGCAACGGGAAGCTCGGATTTGTATCGGGTGGGCATTTTTTTGATGATCGCTTCGATTGTTCCAAGTTTTCCGGGAGATATCTCCGCAATTTTTGAAGCTTTACTATGCAAACCCTGTAATTGCTTTTTACTAAGGCTTCCGCGTTGCATGTATTGTTTATAAAGGCTTATGATAAAGGAGGACATTGGGTAGGCGAGAATACAATCTTCAAGCACCATATTGATAACATCTATTTTTTGTTTATTCTGCTGCATCCTAATTTCCTTTTCATTCAAAGTTATTGAATGATGGAAATGATTTGATAAATATTAAAGATTTATGGTAAGGATTGAACATTCTGGGAATGCTTTTGTAATTGTTTTTGTAAATTTGTGCCTGCGATGATTTGAAAATCTATCCCCGAGCTTTCCATTTATCATTTCGCATAATTCCGCTAAATCTTCTCCATGAAAATTATCTGTATTCTTATTTGCTTCCATTTTATATACCTCAATGGTTACTCGCAGATCGACAAGGAGCCGCTTCCTGAAAATGAGGATGTGCGGATTTTAAATTCCAAAAACAGGATTTTCGGAAAAATCCTGGACATTCAATCAAAAAAAGCTGTTCCGCTTGCATCTGTACAAATGATCGCGATGTTTGGAGATGCAGATGTATCAAAAAAGGATTCAATAATTGCTGCCACATTATCACGACCAAACGGTGATTTTGTGTTTGAAAACATTCCCGGTTTCAGTAGTTTGAAAATTGCAGTTTCTGCAGTAGGCTATAAGCAGCAGGAAAGCCGGTTTTCATTTCTTACCTCCGAACAGCCAGGGATAATTAACAATGATGTAAAGGACGCCGGAAATATCTTATTGCTAAGAAATGAGCAGGTATTGGAAGCAGTTACCCTAACACTTGAAAAACCTGCCCTGCAGATGGGCATAGACAAAAAAATATTTGATGTGGGCCAGAGTATTACCGCGAAAGGTGGCACTGTGATTGATGTTATGAAAAATATTCCATCGATCTCAGTCGATGTGGATGGCAATATTGAAATGCGAAATTCATCGCCAACGATTTTTATTGATGGCAGACCTACCATCCTGACCCTTGACCAAATACCGGCAGATAATATCGAGCGTGTAGAGCTAATAACTAACCCTTCTTCAAAATATGATGCATCGGCTACCGGAGGAATTATCAACATCATTCTGAAGAAAAACAAACGTACAGGTCTGAATGGAATATTGTCAACGTCTGTAGGCACGCAAGGTATTTTTTCAGGCAATTCAAACTTAAATCTAAGGCAAGGCAAATTTAACTTCTTTGTCAGTGGCAACTATTCTCGCGCTGGTGGAAAGTCAAATGGAAAAAGTTTCAGGCAAAACAAGGGAAATGGGAATATTGAAAACTATTTTAATCAATATTCAACCAATGACCGAACCCGCCGATTTACTTCCGGCAGATTTGGCATTGATTATTTTATTGATAATAGGAATACCATAAGTGTTTCGCAGGGAATTGTTGCCGGCCGTTTTTCTAATGATGAAATACAGGAGCAGGAATATTTTAATAGCAGCAAAATAAAGGAGCGCTATGGAGAGAGGACTTCTGCGAGCCGTTTCCAGTTTAACAGGTATAATACCCAGGTAAATTACACACATAAATTTCCAAAAGATGGAAAGGAAATTAGCACAAGTGTGGACGTGAATTATGGTGATGTCATGGATCATTCTGATATCCGGAATGTATTTTATTTAATAGACGGCTCCTTATATAACGATCCAAACCTGGTGAGGAATGATGGGGCCAATAATAATAACCAGTTGACTTCCAAAATAGACTTTGTGAATCCGCTTTCGGAAAATAGCAAAATTGAAACAGGCCTGCGCAGTTATATAAATAATTACACAAGTACTTTTAACTCCGTGTCCCTACAGAACGGAACGGAAATAAAATTGCCTTTGAGTAACAATTACAAATATGTTGAATTGGTGCAGGCAGCCTACTTCACATATACCGGGAAAGCTTTTGATATTGGCTACCAGGCTGGTTTAAGAGCGGAGTATTCGAAATTTACCGGAACACTGGTTGATAGTGCAAAGACATTTGGCTACGAATACCCTACCCAAATAAAAAACATTTGGGATGCATTATTTCCCAGCTTGTATTTATCTAAAAAGGTAAATGAAATGGTGGAAATACAACTCAACTATTCAAGGAGAATACGGAGGCCTAATTTCTGGCAATTGAATCCCTTTATAGATATCAACGATCCACTCAACATACAGCAAGGCAATCCGGAACTAAAACCTGAATTCACCAATTCTCTTGAATTTAATTACAGCAAGAACTTCAAGGATAATAGTAACTTCCTGGGAGTAATATATTACCGGAATACGCAACAGGATATCACCAGGTATAGCGATACAATTACACAAGCGCAATTCCAGCAACTCGACAATGCAGCCGTGGACCCCAATGCTATTTTAAATACTTTCATAAATGCCGCGAGCACCAACCGGATGGGCATCGAACTCACCTTGCAGCAGAAATTCAGCAAGCAATTTGATATCACGCCTTCAGTTAATTTAGGGTACCGGAATGTAAAGGCCAATGCCAGTCAAAATAATATCAGTAATGAAGGGTTCAACTGGAGCTCGAAACTTACTGCCAACTATAAAGTGGAAACGGACCAGTCGTCATTATTTGATAAACTTAGCTTCCAACTCACCGCTGAATATGAATCTCCACGGGTGATTCCGCAAGGCCGGAGATTAGAACAATTTGATTCTGATTTCGCCATTAAGAAAGATTTTTTGAAAAATAACAAAGCCACCTTCACTTTTAGTATCAATGATGTATTCAACACCCGCCGCTACGGAGTGGTATATGATACTGAAGATTTTTACCAGGAAACGTACCGGCGCAGAAGGGTTAGAAGTTTCCGCGTTTCCTTGAGCTATAAGTTTGGAGATAGTGAATTTTCACTTTCCCGCCGAAACAGGGAAAGAAACAGTGGGGGCGAAAATAATGATCGTGACTAAACGAAGAAATTAAACCAAATAAAAAAACCCGCCTAACAAAGCGGGTTAATTTCTAAGTGGTGAATCTTAGAGCTAAATCTTCAATTAATAAAGACATTCAATACACACCTTTATAAGTTATGCGTTAGCCGTAGCATGCTTTACGCCATTTTTGTATTCTCCCAAAATAACGACTTTCTTAAATCTCGAGTATTGCTTTGCAGCGAGTTCCATGGCTTCTTCAGTCTCGCTTCTTAATTTTAGTCCTTTTCCGTCCGGAGTATTATAGATTTCTATATAAAATCCGTCCCTGAGAGTAATGGCTCTTTCTCTTGGTCTTCCTGTTCTCATTGTTTATGATTTTTCTTTTAAAAAATGGTTTTTACACTCCCATATTAATTGAATCGTATTTGTTACCTATTTGAACAATATTAAAGGAGATTTAGTTCAAAAAATGTAATTTTTTTTCTAAATCTGAAACTTAACAGGTAATTCACATAATTGGGGAATTACACTGAAGATATTGTTTTTCTATGATAAATAATATTAATCCAACTCTTATTATCAATATCTGTACATTTCAGGCTTGTATGGCCCTTCGGCAGGTATGCCCAGATATTTACTCTGTTCATTAGTCAATTCTTCTAACTCCACTCCAATTTTTTTCAGATGTAGCCGGGCTACCTTTTCATCAAGATGCTTGGGCAACACGTACACTTTATTTTCGTAATTAGATAAATTAGTCCACAACTCAAGTTGTGCAAGCACCTGGTTGGTAAAAGAATTGCTCATAACAAAACTAGGATGCCCCGTGGCACAACCGAGGTTTACCAGTCTGCCTTCTGCCAACACGATGATGTCTTTTCCTTCCAGGGTATATTTATCTACCTGTGGCTTAATGGTGTCTTTTGTATCGCCATATTTTTTGTTAAGCCAGGCAATGTCTATTTCAATGTCAAAATGCCCAATATTACAAACGATCGCCTTGTCTTTCATAGCCAGGAAATGCTCTTTTCTTATAAGATCGCGGCAGCCTGAAGCAGTCACAATAATATCAGCTTCTTTCACGGCATCAATCATTTTCTTTACCTCAAAACCATCCATTGCAGCCTGTAATGCGCATATAGGATCTATCTCCGTAACAATCACTCTGGCTCCTGCGCCCTTCAGACTTGCTGCTGATCCCTTTCCAACATCTCCATAACCCCCTACAACGGCTACTTTTCCCGCCATCATCACATCAGTTGCCCGGCGAATGGCATCCACAAGGCTCTCTTTACAGCCATACTTATTATCAAACTTTGACTTTGTTACCGAATCATTAATGTTGATTGCCGGGATGGGCAGTGTTCCGTTCTCCATTCTTTCATACAAACGATGTACGCCGGTGGTAGTTTCTTCTGAAAGGCCCTTCACATGCTGTATCAATTCCGGGTATTGATCAAAAACCATATTGGTAAGATCGCCGCCATCATCAAGGATCATATTTAATGGCTTGTCTTCACTGCCAAAAAATAATGTCTGTTCGATACACCAATCGCTTTCTTCCTGGGTTTGGCCTTTCCATGCAAATACTCCAATGCCTTCAGCGGCTATGGCAGCAGCAGCCTGGTCCTGTGTGGAAAAAATATTACACGAACTCCATTTTACTTCAGCACCTAAATCAATTAATGTCTCAATTAATACGGCAGTTTGAATGGTCATATGCAAGCATCCCGCAATGCGGGCACCCTTTAAAGGTTTTTTCTTCCCAAACTCTTCTCTCAGCGCCATAAGTCCTGGCATTTCCGCCTCGGCGAGGTTAATTTCTTTGCGGCCCCATTCCGCCAGGCTCATATCCTTTACCTTGTATTT
>JBDSPQ010000008.1:0-11516 GCA_039930305.1 Ginsengibacter sp.
CCATAACACCTGCACTATTTAACATTCCTTTGCGCAAAAAAAATATAGCCTTAGGAAATGTAGCGTTCATAGTTTTATATTTGCCCCTCTTTATTAAATAGGTATCATGAGTTTTAAACGCATCAATAACATTACTGGCTGGGCTATTTGTTTTATTGCCTGCCTTGTATATTTACTTACAATGGAAGCCACCGGGAGTTTTTGGGATTGCGGTGAGTTTGCTTCCAGCGCTTATAAACTTCAGATTCCACATCCACCCGGAGCGCCGCTTTTTATTCTCATGGGCCGGCTTTTTATGATTCCGTTTTCTAACCCGGATAGCGCCATACTTGGCTTAAACAGTATGAGTGCTCTAATGAGTGGGTTTACGATACTTTTTTTATTCTGGAGCATAACCCACTTTGCAAGGAAGATGGTCGAAAAACAATACCCGGGTCCACTTACCGATACTAATATGTTCATGATCATGGCTGCAGGTGTTGTGGGAGCATTGGCTTACACGTTTAGCGATTCATTTTGGTATAGTGCGGTAGAGTCTGAGGTATATGCGAGCTCATCTTTTTTTACTGCCATTGTTTTCTGGGCTGTATTGAAATGGGAGCAGGAAGTGACTACGGAACAATTTAATGGCATCAAAGGTCACTTTACAAGAGCTGACAGGTGGCTTATCTTAATATTCTACCTGATAGGACTTGCGGTAGGCGTCCATCTTTTGAACATACTCACCATTCCGGCGATTGTGATGGTTTATTATTTTAAAAGATATAATGTTACCCGCTGGGGTACTTTCTGGGCTTTTATTATTGGATGCATCATCACCGGCATTGTACAGGTTCCTATGATACAGTGGACCATTAAGCTTGCAGGCCAGTTTGACATATTATTTGTAAATAGTTTTGGCCTTCCGTTTTTTACCGGATTTACTTTCTTTTTTATTCTCATGGCTTTTTTGATCTGGTTTATGTTGCGGATTGCCCGCCGAAAAAACTGGAATTTTCTGAAGCTGGCAATGTGGAGTTTTGCTTTTGTCCTGATAGGATTTTCCACCTATTATACTACGCTCATTCGTTCACTTTCAGATCCTGCAGTAGATATGTTTAATGTAGATAACCCGGTGAGTCTTGTGGGATATCTTAGCCGCGAACAGTATGGTGACTGGCCGGTATTGTATGGGCAGGATTTTACAGCACAATCGGTATCACAGGATCCGGCAGATGTGTATGTAAAGGGAAAGGAAAAATACGAGAAGAAAGGAAAAAAATATACAACTGAATACGCTCCCGAGGACAAGCATTTTTTCCCACGTATGTGGGATAACAGCAATGAACAAGGACATGCTGATTATTATGCAAGCTTCGCGGGTATCAGTAAGGATCAAAAAACAGGAGACTATTATGATAAGCCCAGTATGGGTGATAATATCAGTTTCTTTTTGAGCTACCAAGTCAATTGGATGTACCTGCGTTACTTCATGTGGAATTTTGCCGGAAAGCAGAATGATATACAAGGCATCGATATGGGAAATGTGCGTGATGGCAACTGGCTTACAGGAATTTCTTTTTGGGATAATGTGCGCCTCGGCGACCAGAGTAAAATGCCTGACACCATAAAACATAATAAAGCCAACAACAAGCTGTTTGCGCTTCCTTTAATCCTGGGGATACTAGGACTGGTTTACCAATATCAAAAAGATAAGCGGGATACATTAATAGTTGGGCTTTTATTCTTTTTTACTGGTTTTGCCATCGTTCTGTACCTGAACCAGGCAGGCAACCAACCACGGGAACGGGATTATGCATATGTAGGCTCGTTCTACGCATTTGCCATCTGGATTGGCCTGGGTGTTTTTTATGTAAAAGAGCTATTCGAAAAGTTCATTAAAAATAAAATGGCAGGTTACGCTGCGGCGGGTCTATGCCTGCTGGCAGTACCGGTACTCATGGCTAGCCAGGAATGGAATGACCATGACAGAAGTAATAAAGTGTTGGCCAGGGATATGGGAGTCGATTATTTGCAGAGCTGCGCACCAAACGCTATTCTGATTACTTTCGGAGATAATGATACTTACCCACTTTGGTATGCGCAGGAAGTACAAGGCATAAGAAGAGATGTTAGGGTAATAAATTCGAGCCTAATGGGCACTGACTGGTACATTAACCAGCTACGGTATAAGGTGAATGAAAGTGCTCCGATAGACCTGATCTGGACGCCGGAGCAGATCATGGGAAGCAACAGGGATGCAATTTATTTTTATCCAGATGCGCCAGGCGCAAAAGTGGATCAGACGCAGCCAATGGATTTATATACAATGCTTAAAGACTATTCCGGAAGTGACGATCCGGTCCGAATGGCTCAAAATGGCGATGACTACCTGAATATTTTCCCTACCAAAAAAGTAAAAATTCCGGTTGACAAAAATCTGGTAATGCAAAATGGAACCGTAAAGGCAGGTGACAGTGTTTTAAATGAATTAGTATTTGATATACCTAAAAATGCACTCCCTAAAAATGATGCAGCCATTTTAAATATCATTGCGGCTAATAAATGGAAACGACCGATCTACTTTACTGCGCCTTATGGAGAACTCGGCTTTCAGAACTATCTGAGAACGGATGGCCTAACCTACCGTCTCGTTCCTCTAAGTACAGGGGAAGTGAACCGTGACTGGGCATACCAGGTTATGATGAATAAATTTGTATTTGGAAACGCGGATAAGCCCGGTGTTTATTTTGATGAAGAAAATCGTCGCCACCTGAACACGATCCGGATGCAATATGCCCAGGTAGCCAATAATCTCGCGGAACACAACAGCAAAGAAGAGGCAAAACGCTTGTTGGAAAAGTGTGACAAAATGTTGTTGCAGGAAAATTTTCCTTACGGGCTAGTTTCACGGCGTCAGCAACAGAATCAAATTTCCGGGCAGTTTCTGCTCGCCGCCTACAAAGCGGGCGATACCGTCTTAGCTAAAAAAGTTTCTGATGCTCTAAGGAAAGACCTGGAACAACAGGTGATCTATTTCAACAGTCTTGATGAGAATAAGCAGGGTTCGCTTACTTACGAAAACCAGATTGTGCAGCAGTTACTGCAACAGCTGCAATCTATGGAACAATATTTTAAAGGCCCACAGGCTCTGTTGAGTCCTGAAACAGGCAGTCCGGTAATCAATCAACCGCCGGTGCAAATAGATACAGAGCCACACGATGCGATTCAGTAACTGATTCTAAAAACTTAAAATCCCTTGTCCTCAACAAGGGATTTTTTATTTAACACGTGAACTAATATTGAACATATTATGTTTAGTAATTTGCATCTTGCAATGGTTCGAAATCTGCCATTGCAATTGATCCGTTTATCTTAACATTAAAATGGCGGATGTTTAATCAACATTTTACGTTTAAACGAAAACTACTAGTACATGAAAGGTCATAATTTTGCAAAATTTGATCCAAATGAAAATCAAAAATCTTCCTTCGAAAAGTTGCTGGATATCTTCATGCAGCTGCTCACATACACCAGTGGAGATGTGGGCGAAGCCTTAAGCTGGCTTACAGAATTAGATAAAGAATACAAACTTACTGATGATGACTATGGTATGGGGGACTTTATTGAGGATCTTAAAAACAAAGGCTACATTGATGATAATAAGCAGAATGGTGAAATAAAAATTACCCCAAAAACAGAACAAAGTATAAGGAAGCGTAGCCTCGAAGAGATATTCGGTAAGTTGAAAAAAACGGGCCAGGGAAATCATAATACCTTCAAACCAGGTATGGGAGATGAGATAAATCCTGAGACACGACCTTTCCAGTTTGGCGACACTCTTGAGCAAATTGATTTTACAGAATCAATACGCAATGCACAAATAAATCATGGTATAGAAAGCTTCAGTATGTATGAAGACGATCTTCAGATACGTGAAACCGACTTCAAGACCCAAACGTCAACAGTTCTTATGATTGACATTTCACACAGCATGATTTTATATGGTGAAGACAGGATTACGCCGGCTAAAAAAGTAGCCATGGCTTTAAGTGAACTAATCACCACCAAATATCCGAAGGATACCCTTGATATTGTGGTTTTCGGAAATGACGCATGGACGGTTGAGATCAAAGATCTTCCTTACCTGCAGGTAGGTCCATATCATACCAATACCGTTGCAGGCCTTGAGCTTGCTATGGATATACTAAGAAGAAGAAAGAATCTGAATAAGCAGATCTTTATGATTACCGATGGAAAGCCGACATGTTTGAAAGTTGGGAGGCGCTACTACAAAAACAGTTTTGGTGTCGACAGGCGAATTTTAAATCGTTGTCTTAACCTGGCAGCACAATGCAAGAAGTTAAAGATTCCCATTACCACGTTTATGATAGCGAGTGATCCATACCTGCAGCGTTTTGTAACTGAATTTACAGAGACGAATAATGGTAAGGCTTTCTTTGCCTCTCTTGACAGGCTGGGAGCATTTATCTTCAAAGATTTTGAAAGCGGAAAAAGAAAGACGGTGTATTAGCCGCTCAGCAATTATCAAACTTGCATTTATTCTGGTTTACTTTTGCAACTGAAAATTGAAGGTCACCAGTATTTAAATACAAAAATTAGGTATTACAATAAGGATTTTCAAAAGAATGTGAATTCCGGATTTCAGTACCAGGTTTTATTTTCACCATTCATCACCAATCAATTTTTTTAAAAATATTTTCAATCATGATGAAAATACCGGATAGATTTTGACCAGTAAAAGTATAAGCACACCGGCAGGATTATCATAAAGAATTTCAGAATAAGTAAAAATGGATATACAAAAAATTTCAACATTAGGCGAATTAAAAAAAAGCGGTTATAAATCCAGATCAATAAAAGAAGAGATAAGGGAAAATCTAGTAAAGAAAATTACTAAAAAAGAAATTACATTTCCGGGAATTATCGGTTATGAAGATTCAGTAATTCCTGACACAGAGAGGGCACTACTCTCCCGTCATAATATTCTTTTTTTGGGACTACGCGGTCAGGCTAAAACCAGAATGGCCCGCCAGATGACAGAGCTTCTAGACGAATATCTGCCAATAGTAAGGGGTAGCGAAGTAAACGATGACCCATTCAACCCCCTAAGCAAATATGCTAAAGAACTTGTAACTGAAAAAGGAGATGATACGCCCATCGAGTGGCTGCACAGGAGCGCTCGTTATGGTGAAAAGCTCGCAACACCAGATGTCAGTGTTGCAGATCTTATAGGTGATATTGATCCGATAAAGGCAGCTAACCTGAAGCTCAGCTACGCCGATGAGAGGGTGATTCATTATGGCATTATCCCCAGGAGCAACCGCGGAATATTTGTAATTAATGAATTGCCGGATTTGCAGGCCCGCATCCAGGTTTCCTTATTTAATATTCTCGAAGAAGGCGATCTCCAGATCAGGGGTTTCAAGCTGCGCCTGCCCCTTGATATCATGTTTGTCTTTACAGCTAACCCTGAAGACTACACGAACCGGGGGGCTATTGTAACGCCTCTAAAAGACAGGATCGAAAGCCAGATATTGACGCACTATCCATCTTCAGTAGAAACATCACTATCCATTACAGAGCAGGAAGCATCGATCCATGAGGACCAGCTTAAAAAAATAAACATTAGCGACCTGGTAAAAAGACTTATTGAGCAAGTTTCATTTGAAGCAAGAGCGAGTGAGTTTGTAGATAAGAAGAGCGGCGTGTCAGCCAGATTAACGATTGCTGCATTTGAAAATGCCGTGAGCGCTGCAGAGCGAAGAGCCATGATGAATAAGGAAAAGGAAACACAAGTCTGGATCAGTGACCTGACCGGCATTATTCCATCCATTACCGGCAAAATAGAGCTCGTGTATGAAGGCGAACAGGAAGGCCCTTACCAGGTGGCATATAATCTGATGGAGAAAGCAATTCGCACACAGTTCGCAAAATATTTTCCTAACCCGGAGACATATAAAAAGAAAAGAGTAAAAGATGTCGCCCCGGATGAAAATCCGTACAGGGCAATCACCAGGTGGTTCGATTCAGGAAATCATTTGAATATTTTCTTTGGTATAAAAGACGAAGACAAAATTCAATTGCTGTATAAAGTCGATGGGTTATATGGCATCGTAAAAAAACATTTTCCCAATGTAAATGCAAAAGAAAATGCTTTGCTTATGGAATTTGTGCTGCATGGATTATCGACTTATTCTCTAATAAGCAAAAAAGTTTTGGAAGGTAAAATTGAGTTCAAAGATCTTATGGGCAGTATGCTCAACCTAAGCACACAGTCGTTTAGCGATGATGAACTTGAGGATGAAGATTTTAAGTAGCGTTTAAAAAAGTCTGGCTTTCTCAGGAGTACCTTATTTGATAAGAAGCCCGGCTTTCAAGCCGCCTGACAACCCAAGATTTGCTCCAGGTCCGGCTTTTTGAACTATGAAATGATTATAAATTTCATCAGCATAATAATAAGGATCGCTGGAATTATCTGATACGTTATCAAACGCGTACCCCACACCCCAGTAAACATCAACTAGAAATTTTTCTCCAAATACCCACTGTTTTCCAAAATTTAAAAGCACGGCACCAAACAAATTATTTCTTTTTTCGATTTCAGGATTTCCATTTTTATAATTGACTGCATTGTCTGTATAGAATCCCAGTGTTGCAGAGGGCTTCACGTAAGCGCCTTGCAGCACATGGGTCATACGCGTGCCTTTTGAGAAAAAATTTGGCAGCTTATTAAATTTGTAGCCTGCATCCAAAAATCCACCGAAAGCATTTCTTTTGTAGAATTGATACTGTCCATTATAATAATAATTGTCAATCTGGCGATTTTTTCCCGCCCCTATTATCCCAACACCTAACTCGTATGACTTCAGTGGAGAAATAGATTTTTCAAAAGAAACTTGTGTGTATCCTAAAAGAGGTGAAAGGAAATTGACCTTGACAGCTTTGCGCAGTTGCCCTTCATAATTTGCTAAATCTTTGAAGCTCACCTGGAATTTTTCTATTCTTCCGTCGGCATATTCTATGCTTTTTAAAGCAGACTTATCTACGACATATACCGGTCCTTCGGGGCTGTCATAGAGTTTGTATTTTATTTCATCTGTTCCGATTTCTATAACTTTTGCAAGGATCGCAGGACCTTTCAACTTATATATTTTGTCCTGGGCATTAACGAAGAATGCGCAAAAAATCAAACTGCAAAGAATAATATACTTTTTCATAAGTGAATTTTAGGTCTTGACACGGAATTCGGGTATTCCGCTGCTTGTTGTGTTTAATAAATTTTGCTGAATAATTTAAAATTTTTAGTTCAAGTCTTTAAAATTTATAACCCAGGCTTAAACCACCGGCAAGTATTGCTCCACCGGAGGGAATTACCCAGGGGGAAATAAAAACTCGCACGCTTATTCCGTTTGTCGTGGGCTGGTACCTATAGCCGGCTGATGGCACGATTAAGATAACAGACTCTCCGGTAATGTACGGACTGCCAGCAATAGTTAAAATCGTTGACCCGAGACCTCCCTCGACAAAATGCGTTGACTTACCAAAAAGATAATTTATTCCGAATGGAATGATTAGGATAGAACCACCGCCGCCACTTCCAAGAACACCAAAGCCCGCATGAGCGCCAAAGCCCTTCTGTCCTTTGAATCGCATATCAAAATTTCCGGTAAATACAGTCGGACCGCTTACTGAAAGCACTTCGCCGTAAGCGACTTTACTTGTTTTTTGTTTCACAGCGTCCTGCGAATAGCAATTAAGAGCAACTGCGAGGCCAACTACAAGTAGTGAAAAAATCCTCATAAGTGTCGAGTTATTAGCGGTTATCCTGGTGAAATATATTGAAACGATGCGAGGCAGCAAGTATTGCTTTCTCAGTTTAATAATTTGAAGCTAATATCGATTGAATTTTATTCCTGCGCAATAGTATTTTCAAATAACATTTATTTCCCTTTCAAGGTGGATCTGAAATTTAGCGAAGACACTTTGGAGGATTACTTCGCTGAGTTCAAAAATTTCTTTCCCGCTTGCGCCTCCATAGTTTACCAGTACTAATGCCTGCTTCTCGTAACAACCCGCATCGCCCTTCCGAAAGCCCTTCCAGCCGCATTGTTCAATGAGCCATCCCGCTGGCACTTTGTATTTATTTTCATCAATCGAAAAAAAGGGGACGTCTGGCGCCAACTTTTTTAATTTCTCCAGATCCGATTTATTTACTTCCGGATTTTTAAAAAAGCTTCCTGCATTGCCTAATTCCGATGGGTCCGGCAATTTCGATTGACGTATGTTTATGACCGCGTCTGAAACAACTTTTATCGATAAATCTTTTCCCGAAAATTTTTTCAACTCAGCATTGATGGCCCCATACGACGTATTAAGTATAGGTGTTTTGCGCAGCTTGTATGTAACATTGCAAATGATAAACTGGCCTTTGAATTTTTTCTTAAAAACACTTTCGCGATATCCGAATTCACAATCTTCCGTGCTAAAGGCGATTGCTTTTTTGTCGGCTAATCTGATTGCTTCCAGTCTATGAAATACATCTTTAATTTCTACTCCATACGCGCCAATATTTTGCATAGGCGATGCGCCTACGTTGCCAGGAATCAACGAGAGGTTTTCAACACCGCCGAAATTATTTTCGACGCAATACATTACCAAATGGTGCCAGTTGACACCGGCTCCGGCCTTTACATAAATAAACTTTTCATCTTCGCTTACTATTTCTATACCTGGTATTTCGTTTTTTAGAACGAGCCCATCGAAGTCTTCCGTCAAAAGAATATTACTGCCACCACCTATTACCAATAACCTGGAATTGTCCGGCATCGAGCCGAGTATTTGTATCAGCTCGGCCGCACTGCAAAAATTTGTAAAAAGCTTAGCCAAAGCGTTGATATGAAAAGTATTATAATTAATTAAAGAAACATTGCTTTTAAATCTCAGCATCGGTAAATACTTTTAAAGATAAATCTAAGCCGGATCCACATCAGGAATTACAACAACACTTCTGAATCTTTTTTCGGCATGTAAAAGATTAATATAATTCAGTATAACTTTCTTTTGTGCCCTGATATGAGCCGCATTTTTTACGAGCTTTATCAGGATGTCCATAATAAACATATTGCGTACCCGGTTTATAACGGGCGGGGCGGGGCCGACCAGAAATTCAAAATCTTTCTTTAGCAAGCCACCTAGTACCTCAGCAGCATCCTCGACGGTCTCCTTTGACTTATGCTTTAGTATTATCTTGATCAGCCGGCTGAAAGGCGGATAGAAGAATTGTTTTCTGGTCGCGATTTCGAAGTCGTAAAATTTTTCATAACTATGTTCTTGCACAAATAACAAAACCGGGTGATTGATCTTAGAAGCCTGTATGATCACCGTACCCTGCTCGGACTTGCGCCCGGCGCGTCCGCTCACCTGCTCCATGAGTTGGAAAGCTCTTTCATTGACCCTGAAATCTGCGAAGCTTAGTAAACTATCAGCGTCAAGTATGCCGACCAGTTTCACTTTTTCAAAATCCAGGCCTTTTGCAACCATCTGTGTTCCGACAAGAATATCCACTTTGTGTTGTTCGAATAGTTTGATTAATGTGTCATGCGCGTTTTTTCCTTTAACGGCATCAACGTCCATACGCGCCACACGATAATTGGGAAAATCTGCCGATAACTCCTCCTCAATCTTTTCAGTGCCGAAATTCCTTTCCATCCAATTATTACTCCCGCATGCGGGGCAAGAAATCAGTTTGGAGTATGTATTGCCGCAATAATGACAATGTAATTTATTCGAAAATTTGTGCAGCGTCAATGTTACAGCGCAATTGGTACACTGAGGTATAAAGCCACAAGTTCCGCAAATCAAAAAAGGCGTATACCCACGCCGGTTTTGAAAAAGTATCACCTGCCTTTCGGCCTGGAGCGAATCCTGAACAGCAGCCTTTAATTGCGGCGATATCATAACCTTTCCCTTCTTTGATGCCGCGACAGTACGGGTGTCGATAATTTTCATTTCAGGGAGATTTATGCCCCCGTATCTTTCGTTTAATGTTACTAAAGCATATTTGCCTTTTGTAGTATTGTAAAAGCTTTCAAGAGAAGGGGTCGCCGTACCCATTAATATTTTAGCCTGGAAAAGTGAGGCGTAAAATACAGCAGTATCCCTTGCATTATATCTTGGCGCTGGTTCCTGCTGTTTAAAAGATGAATCATGCTCCTCATCGATAATGATAAAGCCAAGATTCTTAAACGGCAGAAATAAAGCACTGCGGGCGCCGATAATAATTTTCAGTTCCCCTGTCTTGATTTTATTCCACAATTCTACCCGCTCGTTGTTATTGAATTTAGAATGATAAATTGCAATACTTCCTCCGAAATTCAGCTGTAATCTTCGTATGATCTGTGCCGTTAGTGTTATCTCCGGCAGAAGATATAGTACCTGTTTTTTTTCTTTTATAAATTTTTCAATCAGCTTGATATAGATCTGCGTCTTCCCGCTGCTTGTGACACCATGAAGCAGGCATACATCCTTTAGTAAAAAAGCATTTCTTACTTCATTCAAAGCCTTTTCCTGCGCTGGGGTTAAGGAAAAGTTTATTTCCATTTTCCCCGGGGCACTTTTCAGTCGGTCGATATTCTTCTTTTGAATTACCAGGATATTTTTGTCTGCCAGGCTTTTCAATTGCGCAGACGTGGCTCCGGATTTTTTTAATAAGTTTGACTGCGACACTTCTCCTTCAGTTTTTGAAAGGTGCAAAAACGAAAGCAACAGTTCCATTTGCTTCGGCGCACGGTCAAAGTTGTTAAGCAATTCGCTTAGTTTTATTTCATTATTGTATTCGTGATTAAGACTGACGAAATTTTCCTTTTTCCCGTTGTATTTATCGACGAACGATTCCCATACAAAGCATACCTTTTTTTCTATAAGTCTTTTTACAAGAGGATAAACGTGCACGATGTCTGCAACCTGCTGCACCTCACTCATCTTTAGTTCCTTTTTTATCAGGAGCGCTTCGGCTACCAGGTATTCATCATTGTCGAGGTCCGAAAAATCTTCTCCATATTCTTCATTGTAGAGCAAAATTGCCTCACTGCTGAGTTTTAAATGGGTGGGCAACGCCGCAGCCATCACTTCGCCTTCGCTACACATGTAGTACTCACTCATCCAGTTCCAAAGACTGAGTTGCTGCGGGTAAACAATAGGATCGGTATCAATCAAATTGAGGATACTTTTTGTATCGTAAGGCGGTTGCGTGGGCAATACGCATTTGATAATGCCCGCATATTTTTTATTCTTACCAAAAACCACTTCTACCCTGCACCCTACGTTAATATTCGACATCAAGTGTGCGGGCACAGAATAAGTGTACGTCTTTGGGAGAGCCAGGGGTAGGATCACTTCAATCCACATTTTAACGGCCGGTTGAGGGTAAATTTGCGATTCTGTTACTGCGAATATCTCATTCATTTATACAAAGATATTGTACCCACTGCTTTGGTAGGTACGCAAGGTTTCTA
>JBDSPQ010000009.1:0-3757 GCA_039930305.1 Ginsengibacter sp.
TGGGCCTGTACGATATGATTATGCTTAAAGACAATCACATAGACTATTGCGGGGGGATAAGAAATGCAATAGAGAAGGCCTGGGATTATGTTCAGCAAAATAAGCAGGGATTAAAAATAGAAGTGGAAACCCGCAGTATCGAAGATGTTCACGAAGTAATGGCTGTCGGAAGGGTAAATCGTATTATGCTGGATAATTTTACCCCGCGCCAGATAAGAGCCGCTCTTAAAATAATCAACAGTAAATATGAGACTGAAGCGAGCGGAGGCATCAGTTATGAAAACATAGAGGAATACGCTGCTACCGGGGTAGATTTCATATCCAGTGGCGCAATTATTCACCAGGCGAGAAGTTTGGATCTCAGCCTGAAAGCTGAAATACAATAATAATGTCTAAAAAAAGGTTATACACCCCGGGAATCGTTTATTCTACTAATCCAGACCTGAACCGCGGTAATGAGGAAAACGAAGAGGTAATTTCCCTTCCTGCAAATGAGCAGCTCTTAAAAGTGTCGCTCGACAAGAAGAATCGCGGGGGAAAGGTGGTGACACTTATAGATGGATTCCAGGGTTCGGATGGTGATCTTGAATCCTTAGCACGGCAATTAAAGGCTTTTTGCGGAACGGGCGGATCGGCGAAGAACAGTGAAATTTTGATACAGGGAGATAACCGGGATAAAATTTTGCAGTGGCTGCATAAAAATGGTTACACGAGGTCTCGAAAAAAATAATTGCATTTGCAAATCAATCGTAGGAAAGAAATATTTTGAATAAATGCCTCTTAGCATTCCATTTTGTTCAGTTTTTAATAACTTTATAATCAGCAACAGGATTATGATCTCTAAAATTTCAGAAGGCGTTAAAATCAGCGTTGAAACTTTTTATCAACCGGAATACAGTAATCCTGTTACCAATGAATTTATGTTTGCCTATCGCGTTACTATTGAAAATAATAATACGTTCCCCGTTCAATTGCTGAGAAGACATTGGTATATATTTGACAGCAATTCCGAATACCGCGAAGTAGAAGGTGAAGGAGTCATTGGCGTTCAGCCGAAAATTAATTCCGGCGAAAAATATCAGTATGTAAGCGGCTGCAACCTGAGGAGTGAACTGGGTAAAATGCATGGAATCTATTTTATGGAAAACTGCCACACCAGGCAAACCTTTCTCGTAAACATTCCTGCCTTCGAAATGGTTGTGCCCTTAAAAATGAATTAAGCCCGCGGCTTGTATTTGGATTCCGTATAAATTTTCCTGGGATCGATTTTCAAAAGTTGCTGTAGAGCAGTATCCGGATATTTCTCCATGTATTTTTTGACAATTTGCAAACCTGTAAAGCTACCCAGGTTTCCAGGTGAATCGTTTCCGAACTCTGGTGTTTTAGGACTTTCTCCGATGTAATTTTTTATAATATTTTGTTCACTACTGTTTAGCAATTCGTTGTTTAAGAAGAAATCCCATATTACGGCTTCGTTGTGATACGAATCGCTCAATTGTTTTTCATTATAATTCAGCAAAAGATGCTCATCAGCATCAGGTAAAAACTTTGTGAGGAGATAAAGCCGCTTGCCTTGCTCCACCATTTGTTCTATCAAAGCTTTAGCCGTTGTATTTTCAGGGTAGAGATCATCCACTATATTTTTCATACAATTTACCGGAATGTGTGCGGGGTCAAAATTTTGAGAAATATAGTCAGGATAAAGTTCCTGGCCTTCCGCACTTTGATATAAAAAGAAATCTTTCCCAAGGTGAAGTTGCAGTCCAATGCCCAAATCTTCTGTCGTGATAATGTCTCCCTGTGTACCGAATGAAGTTTGAAAGCTCGCGTCTGCCGGCCCGATAAAAGTGGTTATATACTTTGGCAAATGGTAGGCCGGAAAATAATATTTTACAAATTGAAGTCCCCTGGTGATGTCATTTTTTTCATCGCCGAAATCCTGGAGTATTTTATCGGCAGAATCTTTTATGGGCAGGTAATCCCTGATAAACCAGCGCAAGGCAATTCCCTGGGAACTTTTAGGAACAGATAAACTATCTATTTTTAACCCAAGAATATTTTCAATATACACAGGCATAAAACGGGGATATTGTTGTAAAAGACTGTGGACAGAATTGGCAATATCGGTAGTATCGATGGCAAAAAAATCTTTCTCAAAACTCCGCATCTCAATATTTACTTTGATATGCGACACATCAGGTTTGTTCTTGTTAGTACAGGAAATAAGCAAGAAAACATTGCAAATAAAAATCAAGACCTTATTCATAGAAAAATGGATGTTATGTTAGCCGAGAACTTGAAAGTTTATATAACTAATTTTGTTGCATGAAAATTATACTTGCGCAGCAAAATTATCATATTGGCAATTTTGAAAGTAACACCAATAAAATTATTGACGCAATAAAATCTGCTAAAAATAAGAATGCAGACCTTATTGTTTTCAGCGAAATGTGCGTTTGCGGCTATCCTGCACGGGATTTCATGGATTTTAATGATTTCATAAATAAATGTTATGAGAGTATTGACATTATAAAAGAACATGCTGATTCTATAGCCGTAATAGTAGGCAGTCCTGACAGAAATCCAGCCAGGGAAGGAAAAGATCTGTTCAATGCAGCTTTTTTCCTGTATGAAAAAGAAATCAAATCTATCGCTCATAAAACCTGTTTACCAACCTATGATGTTTTTGATGAATACCGTTATTTTGAGCCTGCTTTCGAATGGAACATAATCACCTTTAAAGGAAAAAAAATCGCATTGACCATTTGTGAAGACATTTGGAATCTCGGCGACAACCCTCTCTATCGCATTTGTCCCATGGATAAGCTAATGGAGCAGAAGCCTGACTTTATGATAAACATTTCAGCCTCGCCTTTTGACTATACACATATTGAAGACCGGAAGGCTATAATAAAAGCAAACGTTACCAAGTACCGTCTCCCGATGGTGTACTGCAATGCCGTTGGCAGTCAGACAGAAATTGTATTTGACGGAGCTTCTTTGGTCTTTGATAAAAGCGGAAACCTCTGCAGTCAGCTTCCCCAGTTTAAAGAGGAGATGGCGGAGGTAGTGTTATTAGAGGACGGCACATTTCAAAACCCGGTGCAGCAGCCTGCTATTGCCAGCCAGAAAGAAACTGAAGCATTACAATTCATACCGGGCTTAAATATATCCCAGGTATATGAAGCCATTGTTTTAGGCATTAGCGACTACTTCCAAAAGATGGGTTTTAAAAAAGCAATCATAGGCAGCAGCGGTGGTATCGACAGCGCCGTTACCCTGGCGATGGCAAGTATAGCCTTAGGAAAAGAAAACGTAAGAGCTGTCCTCATGCCGTCAGAATTTTCTACCGGCCATTCGGTAGCAGATGCAGAACAACTGAGTAAAAACCTCGGCAATCCTTATGACATAATCCCGATTGCAAATATTTACCAAGAATTTTTAAATGAATTAAAGCCCATTTTTAAGAACTTACCCTTTGGGCTAGCCGAAGAAAATATCCAAAGCAGAACACGGGGAAATTTGCTGATGTCAATTGCAAATAAGTTCGGATATATTTTATTAAATACTTCCAACAAAAGTGAGCTGGCAACAGGGTATGGTACTTTGTACGGAGACATGGCCGGCGGACTTGGCGTGCTCGGTGACTGTTATAAAATGCAGGTGTACGAATTGGCCCGGTTTATTAATTCAACGAAAGAAATTATTCCTTTAAACATTATTACAAAAGAACCTTCAGCTGAACTGCGGCCAGATC
>JBDSPQ010000010.1:0-3342 GCA_039930305.1 Ginsengibacter sp.
GCTGTAATCAGGAATTACCGAATACCGGTGCTCAATAGCGCTTTGACGATACAGGAAGTTTATTTTTCTCTTATCTGCCTCATTCATGGCATATACCCGCTGCATAAATCCAAGAATGTCCGTCTGCCTGTGGCAGTAAGCAGGCACTGATGTAGCTATGGAAACAATTTTACTCAAAAGAATGAAGTATTATAAGAATGATAAAACCAATGTTGGTACATACGGATGCTAACAAATTCATCCGCATAGTGTTCTTGAAGTTAGCAGCTTTTTTATTTTTTGCCACCTGGTAAAACCAAATAAAATAATAAGTGATTACCGGCAGCAGGCAAGCCTGGATGATAAAGAATTCCATTATTTCCAGGTTAAGGTAAAATTGCAATGCCAGCATACCAAAAGCCATTCCATATATAATACCGGTAAAAAGGAAAGTGCCTTTGTACCCAAGTACATAACTGATTGTGGTGACACCATCTGCAAGATCCGCCTCGTGCTGGTATATCTGTGTTAAGGGATAAAAGCCTCCAATCAACAGGCTCGCGGCGATCATCGCTACTACAGGAACGTGTAAGCTATGCCCCGGGTTGCTTCCATGATATACTAAAAAAAATGTAACAGCTCCCTGGAAAAAAATGACGGTAAAATACCCGGCGAAAGGATATTTTTTCAACCGCACGCCGCGGCTGCTGTAAGCGCGGGAAGCAGCAATGTATAAAAAAATGCCCGCAGCAAACACCGGGGTGATCAAAAAACTGAGCCCGATGGCCAATATATCCATGATGATAGTTACGTATAAAAGCTGCCGGGTGGGTTGCATTGGATTTTCTAAGCCACCGATGGGCGAGGTGTCCCTGTCCATGTAGCTGTTGTAGCCATTGCTGGAGGGGTAAACAAGCACATGGAGAACAATGAAAATCAGCAACGAATTGCCAAGGTCTACTTCCGGAAGTTGGCTTAAGGCAAAAAAATAAACCGGCATCAGGAAGAAAGAAAAATGGAAGCGCAACAACTGGATGGTTGATCGTAAGGTTTGATTCACCGTTAAATTTACACCTTAGTTAGATTATCGGGGGCGAAGTGTCTGGCTGGTGGAGCATTGGCTGTAACCTGGTGTTGGTGCAGCCAGGCAAAAGGGCCATCTCAAACACGAACATCTGGGATATTATTAAACTTTTTTATCTTCCATGACCTGGATCATAAAAATTTCCTTTTTATCATTTGTTATTTAAATTCATCGCTGACTAATCCTAAAATTTTGCCTTTATGGAAAATCAAAAAAAGAAATTACGGGTGCTTGTAGTGGGTTGCGGAAATATGGGATCTTCTCACGCTATGGCATATCATACCATTGATGAATTTGAGATTTGCGGACTCGTTTCCAAAGGAAAGTCAAAACAAATATTAAATACGAAACTTGGTAATATCTATACATTGTTTGATGACTTCGATGAAGCCATAAAAGCCACCCGCCCTGATGCGGTTTGTATTTCCACTTACCCGAACACGCATGAGCTTTTTGCCATTAAAGCTTTTGAGAATGGATGTCATGTTTTTATAGAAAAGCCACTGGCAGATTCAGTTGAAGGCGCCGAACGCGTGGCTGCTGCGGCTAAGAAATCCAACAAGAAATTGGTGGTGGGTTATATCCTGCGGCATCACCCTTCATGGCAGCGCTTCATTGAATTGACCGGGGAACTTGGCAAGCCACTCGTAATGCGGATGAATCTAAATCAGCAAAGCGATGGAAGCATGTGGGTACTTCATCGCAATCTAATGAAAAGCTTAAGCCCGATCGTTGACTGTGGAGTGCATTATATTGATGTAATGTGCCAGATGACCCGGTCGAGGCCTGTGCAGGTATATGCGATTGGAGCGAGGCTTACCGAAGATATTCCCGCAGGAAATTATAATTATGGCCAATTGCAAATACGTTTTGAAGATAGATCAGTAGGTTGGTATGAAGCCGGCTGGGGGCCGATGATCAGCGAAACCGCATTTTTTGTAAAAGATGTTTTTGGTCCAAAAGGATCTGTATCTATTGTGGCCAAAGAAGCAGGAGGTGCCGGAAAATCTTCTTCCATCGAGGCGCACACAAAAACAGAATCGCTGCGGATTCATTATGCCGATCTTGATGACAATGAAAAGTTTCTAAAAGAAGATAGATGGATAAACCTTGAAGATGAACCCGGCCACCAGGAACTTTGTAACAGGGAACAGATGTATTTTCTGAAATCGATTGTTGAGGATGCCGATCTTGGTGCCCATGCTGAGGATGCAATAAATAGTTTAAGGATTGCCTTTGCATGCGACGAATCGGTAAGAACCGGAAAGGTTATATCATTAATTTAGTTTATCGCTGAACTCTGAGCAAAAAGAGGATAGCAAATAGATTACCCTCCGTGGTTCGTGTATCACGAGCGGTTCCGCCCCTGTGTGATATTTTAATCAGTCAATCAATATGCCTGTGAATCCTTTCGCCATGCACGGAACCTGTTGATTATTTTTGCTCTTCAGCGGGATCTTAAGATTCAGGAGAAAATAATTTTGGAATTTTAAGCATATTGGTGTTGTGCTTTAATAATCGATGGTTAGTGAGACAGAGCCAAGGCGTATGATACCCTTCTAAAATTTTTTAAAGATGCGTTGAAAAGAGTCTTTACATAAATTGCGGGTGATTGCAGATAAAGCGAATATCAAGTAGTCAAATAATTTTTTATACCCGCGTAATAAAATAGAATTTCGAAATGCACAGTAATACATTCTTTAAGCAAAAATTAAAATCAATGAAACATTCGTTCAAAACTAAAGACTCCCGTTACCTGCCGTTAATTCTAATCCTTGTAGCTTTTATAACTTTTACTGTACGTCCCGCCTTTGCAAAGCAAAACCCGGGCGTGCTTGTATTCTGCAAAACTGCCGGGTATCACCACAGTTCAATTGCGGTTGGTATAGTGGCTATTCAAAAACTAGGTGCAGAAAATAATTTTAATGTAGATACATCTTCCGATGCTAACAACATTAATTCGGAAAATTTAAAACAATATAAAGCGGTAATATTTTTGAGCACAACAGGCGATATATTAAATGATGAACAACAGGAAGCATTCAAAAAATATATAGAAGCGGGTGGTGGCTTCATGGGCATTCATGCAGCTACAGATTGCGAATATGATTGGCCGTGGTATGGCAATCTTGTCGGTGCATATTTTGGCGGGCATCCTGCACAACAAATGGCAACATTAAACATTGTGGATTCCAAAGACCCTTCTACAAAACATTTGCCTAACCCATGGCAACGCAAAGATGAATGGTATAGTTTTAAATGGATGGCGGAAGGCCTTC
>JBDSPQ010000011.1:0-2999 GCA_039930305.1 Ginsengibacter sp.
CTTATAACAGTTGATATGTTGCCGGAGAAAAAAAAAATATTGAAAAGTTATGGCAGTGATGAAAACCCGGATATTTATAGGTTAAAAATAGGAAAGAACGGGTTTCAAAATCAATATTCTAAAAACTGCCTTCAGCAAAACAATGGTAACGGTGTGAGTTTCAGCGAAACCTCATTACTTAGCGGTGTGGCTGCGACTGACTGGAGTTGGAGCCCTCTCTTTGCCGATTTTGATAATGACGGAAATAAGGATTTGTTTATCTCGAGCGGTATTCCCAAGAGACCCGTGGACATGGATTATGTGAAATTTGTTTCTGATTTATATGTTCATAAAACGTTGAATCAGACTGACGAATACGATAATCTGGCTATCGAGAAAATGCCGGAAGGAAGTTCACATCCCTATCTGTATAAAGGGGATGGCATTTTACAATTTAAGGATGTGAGCGATGCGTGGGGTACAGGAGATATGAAAGGGTTTTATAACGGAGCCGCATACGCAGATCTGGATAACGATGGCCGCCTTGATCTTGTCATTAACTGTCTTGATGCCCCCGCTTTGATTTTGAAAAATAATGCACCTAAAAAGAATTATTTATCGTTGCACTTTAAAGGAACAGGATTAAACACTTTTGGAATTGGCAGTAAGGCCTACATTTTTCAGAAAGGAAAGATGCAATATCAGCAGTTAATGCTCACGCGTGGTTTTCAGTCATCTTCTGATGCGCGGCTACACTTTGGGCTTGATTCTTTAGATGTTGTAGACAGCCTTCTGGTGGTCTGGCCAGACCAATCTTACCAGGTTATCAGGAATGTTCAGGGAAACAGAGAGCTGAAACTGGAGCAAAAAGATGCTTCAGGGCGTTTTATTTACAACGATTTTTTTAAGCCTGCAAAAAAATATTTAAGCGATGTAACCGATTCAATCAACGTGACATGGAAGCACCGGGAAAATAACTTCCAGGACTATAATGTTCAATACCTTATTCCTCATGCCGAATCGACACGTGGCCCAAAAATAGCGGTGACCGATGTAAATAATGATGGCCTTGATGACTTTTATGCAGGTGGTGCTGCTGGCCAGGCGGGTACGTTATGGATGCAGCAAAAAAATGGAATCTTTAAATCTTCCGGTGCTGCGGTTTTTGGTATCGATAGTTTATGTGAAGATGATGATGCAGTTTTTTTAGATGTTAACGGGGACGGATACCCGGATTTGTATGTGGCGAGCGGAGGTAATGAATATTCGGGTAATGACTCGCTACTGCTGGACAGGCTTTATATCAATGATGGAGAGGGAAATTTTTCAAAATCGCACAATGCACTTCCATTTATCTTTCAAAATAAATCGTGTATATCGGTCGCTGACATAGATAAAGACGGGGATTCGGATATTTTCATAGGAGTATTGGCTAACCCGAAAGCCTTTGGCATCCCGCAAACATCTTACCTGCTTATTAACGATGGTAAAGGTCAATTCACCATTGCAGCGGAAAAAGTAATTTCCCTGCAAAATATTGGATTAGTCACAAGCAGTGTTTTTGCAGACGTTAACAAGGATGGGTGGAGCGACCTGATTGTCACGGGGGAGTGGACGCCATTAATGATTTTTTTAAATGACTATGGAAAATTCACCCGAACGACTGTTCCTAATTCTACCGGCCTGTGGCAAACACTGTATGCGGATGATGTAAATAACGATGGTAATTTAGATGTATTGGCCGGTAACTGGGGGTGGAATAATAAGTTTCATAGCGTTAAAGCCGGGCCCTTAAATTTATACGTCGCCGACTTCGACGGCAACGGACAGGTTGAGCAACTGATGTCGTACATGTATAACGGTGAAGAATATCCGTTCCTGGCAAAAGATGAGGTAGAGCGCCAATTGCCACTCCTAAAAAAACATTACCTTAAGTATGCCGAATATTCCGGTGTTCCCATGAAAGATGTTTTCTATGGATGGATCGATACTATCAAACCCTATCCTGCAGAGCATCTGGGTTCAGTTATTTGCTATGGCGACGGTAAGGGGCACTTTGAATTAACAGACCTTCCTGCACAAATGCAGTTAGCCCCCATCTTTTCTTTTACGCAAATTCAAGAGCAAAATGCTGACACGAAAATGTATGCTGCAGGCGGAAATTTTTTGGATGTTAGCCCTTATGAGGGAGCCTACGATGCGCAGGCACTTTCTCTCTTTTCGTGTAATCGTGGTAAACCAATTTCGTTTTTGAAACAGGAACGAATTGCAGCAATACAAGGCCAGGTAAGAGATGTCAACATCTTGCATACGCAGCGCTATGGCAATGTTTTAATGGTAGCGCGAAATAATGATTCACTTGTATTCTTGAAGGAAAACATTTTTAGATAACCCAATACTAAACTATGCGCAAGTACCGATTACTCTTCGCGTTGATTATCCTTTTCAGTTGTAGCAAAAAGCCGTCAGATACTCCAGCGCCACCACCACCACCGCCGCCGCCAGCGTCTTTTCAGTTAAAGTCAATAGACGTAAATAACAGTTCGGTTGTGTCTGTGTTATATAATATGAATACAACTCCCGGCATTGTATTTAAATTTTCAGCACCTGTTGATAAGGCCACCGTTGATGCGAATTTTTCCGTCAAAAATACCTCAGGCGTTTTGATACCCATAAGTTTTGTATATCAAAATAACGACAGTTCAGTAAATATTCAACCATCAACACAATTGCAGTATTTGACAAAATATATTGCATCCGTAGCCACTGGTCTGAAGTCTAAAGCTGGCGGTATGCTACAGACTAACGTCTCTCTTACTTTTGTGACGCAAATAGACTCCACAGACAAATTCCCCCGTATATCTGATGATGCATTGCTTGATCTTATTCAAAAAAAGACGTTCAAATATTTTTGGGATTTTGGGCACCCGGTTTCTGGCATGGCCAGGGAAAGGAATACCTCGGGTGATGTAGTGACTACCGGCGGTACCGGCTTTTCAGTGATGAGTATAATAGTCGCC
>JBDSPQ010000012.1:0-6982 GCA_039930305.1 Ginsengibacter sp.
CGTGGCACCACTCACCGAGGTAATATAAATGGTATTATTATATATATCGAGCCCCTGTATATATATTGAGGACGTGTAGGACCATATATGTATTGCTCCGTAGTCATTTTTCCGCGCATCGTTTTCACTGATGTTGTAACGGATAATATTGTTTTTTGAAACAGGCGCACCGCTGTATTGGGCTACCAGGTAACCCGCGCCATAGTTATCGTGAGAATAGTTGTACTGGATGATCGAATTAATACAACCACCATCGAGGTCAAAACCGCCGCCATCTTTGCTATTGCCCGTTTTATTGTGGTGCGACTCATTGTATTGAAAAATTACATTACTCGACTCATACGCCCAAATTCCCACCGGTCCGCCGTTGGCATTAGTGTGCAGCGCCCCGTTATTATACACAGAGCAATATTCTACGGTGGCATTTTTTACGCCACCGACAACAATCCCGCTGCCGCTGTTACCAATTGCCTTATCAGGAATGCCCATATTGTCATAAACTTTATTATATCCAATATATACATTCTGATGTATATAGTAAGCCTGGGCATAAGTGGAAATTCCTTCCAATCCATTATCATGGACGGTACAATTCTTAATGGTCACATCGCGGTAACCACTTGCATTGTTCCAGCTTCCTACGGAGATGCCGGAATATTTATAACCTGAAACGTCGGAGTAAGAAATATTAATATAGGATAAGGTGGTAGCCGCCTTATCCAGGTAGAAGATAATTCCTGAACGATCATTTTTTGTACTTCCCGGCCCTTTGAAATTTAGGTTAGTAATTTTAAATCCTGCTGTATTATAGGCATAAAAACCGTGGGTGAGCGAGTCAGTACTGATAGTCGCACGGCCTGTGCCGTATGAGCTTATAAAAATTGGTTTTGTGGATGTGCCGACATCTGACTGCGTAAAACTGAGCCCTCCCGAAAATGTGAAACCTCCCTGGAATAAAATAGTATCACCGTTGAAATTTTTTGTATTGATTTTTGACGTGGTCTGCCAGGGCGAATTGATCGAGGTACCTGAGTTGGAATTTTTACCGGCAGGGCTTACATAATAGGTAGTTGCATGTAAAGGTAAATACAACCACATGCAAATGGCTGAGAGAATGTTTCTTTTAAAATTCTTCATTGAGAAGTATTGTGGATGAGTAAAAACTCTTCTGGTGAATTCTCAGAGGGGAAAGAAAAGGGTAACCGGGGTTTGCTTGGTGATGAAGGTGTGTTAGGATATGAAATTTATAAATGGAAATTAATGTTATTTATCAGCATTGCAAACGAAATAAAGTAAAACGTGGAACTATTTTAAATAATAGACACGAATCATTTAGCGTTCAATGATATTATTCGACTTATTTAGCGCTTTTTCGTATCACCATGCAATAACAAAGTCTTCTGTCCATTTGCATTAACCCGATAAAATTTGTCGTTTTCAAAAAGTAGTGCTTCTGACTTTCCTTCGGCATGCAACACGTCCAGATTGAGCAATTTACCGCCATGCCAGGCGCTAATGGTATCACCTGTGATGGTATGACCAGTAATGATATGGTCCACGCGAAATTGCTGCAGCGTACTATCTATCTGCATGCTAAGGTCACGGGTATTTTGATAATAATAGCCACGGTACCACATCGGTCCGAAATCGCCAAACATGATGGCAGCTCTTTGATCCGCTTCATTCGCCACATCGTCGGAATAATAGGGACGGGCGATTGAATTTATTTCATCCACAACGATATTCATATTGTTCAGGCCCGGCGATATACCACCATGCACAAACAATAAATCACCAATCTTCTCGGCTACATTTTTTGTGCGAAGCCATCTTCCTAATTCGGTATTTTGGTCAAATAACGACATATATTCCAGTTCCATGAGCTTTGCATTATCCAGGTATTTCTGAGGAGTATAACGTAGATCGCCACTCAGGTTCATAATTTCATGGTTGCCCAAAATGAAATGAACATATCCTCCGGCATCGTGGGCTTTTTGCTCAAGCGAATAGATGAGCCAGAGCACTTCGGTTACCTGCTGCCCCCGATCAAAAAAATCTCCGTCTAAAACCAGGTGCCCATTGCCAAAATTCCAGTTGAAATTTTCGTCGATCACTTTGTTTGCCTGCAAGAGTTTTCTGAAAGCGCCAAACTGGCCTTCAATATCAGAGAGCGCGATTAACTTCTTTACCGGGGGAAATTTACTTTTCTCTATAAGTAATTTTTTTTTCAGACTTACCTGGAATATTTTACCAGGCAAATCGGTTACAACCTGGAGCGATATATTTTTTTTATCAATCAATGCAGTGCTTGATGTTCTTACTTGCTTTGCGCCGTTGGTTTCAATGATATAATTTATCAACACCTCGTCATTGTTATATTGAACATACGGTCCATCAGTTTGAACGCCAGGATCACGCAATAGCTTACCAGGTTCATGTCCGTCAGAGGATCTTATCATATTGGTCAAAGTAAAAAGGGATAAAAAAACAATTATTAATCTTTCCATATTCAATTTTTTCCTCCACTGGCCTGATTTTCAGGTTAGGTTTTCATTAAAGCAGGTCAAAGAGTTAACATTTATTTGCTACTACTGCTATTGTATACGTTTAACCTCGGTAAAATCATTCGAGATGGTAGCGGATACAATGCCTGTGGTATCTTTATTAGCATAACGCATTTCTACATTAAACTGGCAGATAAACATTTTCTTCGCCTTCTCAGGGAAAAATATCACATTCTTAACGGTCACGGTAACGCCTGGTTGCAGCGTAGTATCCAGGTATTGCGCCATTGTTTCCATCAACTTATTTTGCAAATCGGCTCCCGATAATTCTTTGGGCTGGCATCCTGCACCAACAATCAGCAAAAAAATAAACAAGAAATTTCTCATGGAAAATTTTAGACATAAAAATAATTAAAAGAAGGAAATTCTAAGTGGATGGTTGTTCGCTGATAATGGAAAGAATATCGCCTTATACTTCGAAGCGGTTTTCAGCCTGTCGATTTATTCTTTTTCTCCATGCCTATTTTACCAGGATTTTTATATTTTGCGAAGCTTAATTTCCGCAGACAGCCTGAAAGTATAAATATGTCAATAATCAAAAAAGAAAAGAGGGAGAAAATGAGAAAGATTGCCCACGTGTTGGCAGGCTTCGTCATCCTAATACATGCCTTTGAAAAGTTTGAACAAAATGAACCGTCGTATCCATACCTTACTATTGCAGGAATTGTTTTCATGCTGGTTGCAATATTTCATCACCATATCGGCAGGCGCTTTCATTATGTTGATAGTTTATTCCTGGTCATCGAGGCGGCTGTCTATGCCATGATAGCGTTAGAATATTTTCATGCCGGGAAAAAATGGCTGCCCTGGGCTTGGGTTTTTGCAACAATAGCTAATTTGGCATTCGCGTTTATTAAAGGACACAAGTCCAGAAAAAAGCATAGAAGGAAAAAACGCAGTGAATCCGTACTGCCGGAGTAAACCGATTGGCAGGATGACGAAAGCAAGTGAAAAATGAATCTCTTTATACTGTGTTTTGCTAATCACCCCATCAAGGAATAGAAACTCTTGTACGGACCTACATTCAACTTACTTAGTAAGTCAAAAACATAGCCTGGACAAACTCCGGAAAAACTCTCTTAATCCCTTCTCTTCGCGAGAAAAACCTTATTGGAAAATTTGAAAGGTAGGACTGAAGATGTGCCGGGGCAGAAAGCGTGAGACAATATCCAAAAACCGGCTACATGCTCCTGGTAGTTACCGGCGGCAGAGCGTCGGGGACAACATTTTTAACTGGTGGTAGAGATTTTAGATAAGCAAACATAGCTTTCAATTCCTCATCACTCATCATCCGTGTATCTTCCCAAGGCATGGGAGGCAGCAAAGAACGCCCTTCTGCAAGTCCTTTCCATTTACCTTCCCGCAGGCACAAGATAAACTGCTCCGCCTTCCAGTTACCAATGCCTGTACTGTCGGATGTGAGGTTAGCAGCAAATGAAACACCCCATGGGCCCAGCCATGATGTAAGTGTTTGGGAGAGAAAATATCCTTTGGTTTCGATCTCGCGCCGGTCAATATCTGGCAGAGGAACGCCCGCCGGGTGGCCGGATAGTAGTAAAGATGTATCATTCACCGGACCAGTCGGCGTCATTTTTTTGGGAGTATGGCAGTCATTGCAGTGGCCGATGGCTACCAGGTGCTGTCCCCATTCGACCTGGCTTTTAAACCCGCCATAGTTTACCGCCACAATGGTCGAATCTTTAACCATCATATCCGCTGAACTGCTGTTATCACTATTGCATTGCGAGAAAATAAACATTGCCGGCACCAATAAAATATATACTGCAATTGACGATCTTTTCATAATAAAGATTTAAGAATGACGAATAAGAGATATAGAAAAGTGAAATTCAGGGAAGCACGGCAGGTGAGTTATACGTCAGGCTATTAAGATAAAAAGATTTGTTTGAAGAAAAAATAGTTTGAAGAAAAATTTAATAAATATCGACCAGAACGGAAGCTATCTCAACAGAACGCAGGTTCCTTTTTGTGCATATTCAACATTGTCCAGCCCCACACAACTCAACACCCAAACTACGGCCTGGGTTAGTTGCGGCTGTCCCTTAAAAGTGCCATCCCAGCCTGGTTCGGCAGATTGTGTTTGAAATAGTAACTGGCCGGAACGGTTATAAACACGGAAATAGTGAACCTCTTCCACTCCCCGCAGTAGCGGCCGCAGGAAGTCGTTGACCCCATCGTGGTTTGGCGTAAAAGCATTAGGCACGTAAATCTCAACACTGCTTACGGTCCTTACTAATTGTGTGTCCACTGTCAGGCAGCCACCGGCAGTTTGAATATCGATAGTGTATAATTGTTCAGTTGCTCCCCGGAAGACGGGGGTAAAACTGGATGTGCTGTCAAGGTTTTTTAACGGTTTCCATAAAACAGTTTGCCCAATCGGCCTTGCCTGCAGGCCTAACGGCAGATTTAAGACTGCATATTTTACAGGGTAAGTAATCCCTTTCTGTAAAGTATCAACTAATATGGTCTCTTCCCGGGAAGCGACCTGGCAGCCCACGACGTTTTCCAGCAATGCATAGTAGTTACCACTCTCCCGGACGCGATAAGATGTCTGTGTGGCACCAACCACCGGCACTCCGTCTTTAAACCATTGAATGCTCTTTTCTGGCTTGATTACTAATGTAGCACTTTCTCCATAATCCAGGCAAAACGCTGCCTTACCAATTAATTGCAGCGTAGTGTCCATGATGAATGATTTAACGATTACCGTGTCTTTCACGGCGCAGCCACCGCCGCTATTACTGGTAGTGAGCACGTAAGTGGTGGTGGCGCCCGGCGAAGCCAATGGGTTGGCAATAAATGGATCATTAAGTCCTGTGACGGGGCTCCATTGGTATGATAAGCCTGGTTTAGGGATGGTACCCAGGAGTGCGGGCGCATTATTGCAGGCGAAAGTATCTGTGCCTGCATTGGCCGTTACCTTCAGGTTGCTTTCCAGAATGGCAAAAAGGGTTTTCGGGCAGCCGTAACCGTCATAAGGCTCCAGCTTCACAGCTATCGTAGCCCCGGTTAAAGGCGGAGGTGGCGGTATTGAAATTTTTTGGGCGGTACCCAGAATAGAAGCTAACGAATTATCGTACCATGTGTAGCTTTGAAACCCGAAAGGGGCTACTACATTTACGACGGAATCATCCGGACAATATTTTGCACCTATAAAATTGCCATTGCATTCGGAGTTTACGTCTATATAAGCATATCCGAAGTGCCGGCTAAGCGTGCAGTCTGCAGTTTTAAAGAAAAGCCTGATGGTTTTACCGGCATTCCCTGAAAGGTCGATGCTAACAGCAGTCCATCTTTTAAATAAAACCGCAGTAGTATCTGTCTGGTGCGCCGACACTTCAAAACCGGGAAGCGTGGTGCCTTCTGCAATAAAAGTAAATGAAGCGCAATCGATCGTTTCGTTATCAGTAACGTTTGTCACTTCTATCACCATTCTGGGTTGCTCTTTCAAAAGGTGATTGGGCGATTGCAACACTACTGCATAATGGTATATCAGCGAATAGGCATTGTCGTTCGCCGGTATCGTAAAATCATAAGACACACCCTCTGCTTCCCCACCGTTATGGGTGCTGCCTAGTTTTATAGAATGACCGCTGCCGTTGGGGCAAATCACAGGAAAATCACCATAAGGATCCAGTTCGCCTGTGTTGGCGGAGTACATGGTGTGGTGATCTATCAGGGGACCAGAGTTCCTTAGTATAATGGCATTTCCGTCCGCGCTGGCAAAAGTATACCCCCAATAGCACGTCCAGTTGTTGAAAGTTCCGGTTTCGAAATCAATGTTGGGAGGGCAGCTTTGAGCTACGCATTCACTACAGCAACAGATGAACGTAATATGGATCAGTACTGACAGCAAATAGCGACCAGCAACTTTTCTATTTTTATGAAAGGTTGTAAATAAATGCACATTGCCTTTTTATGTTCTTAAAGTTAAAGTGTATTCCATAAAAACTGGCTTCAGAGGCAGGGAGATTATATATAAACGTAAGATTAAGCGAAATGGTTGTTAGCTTTAAGAAACAGGCAGAAAAAATTTATTAGCGATAATCTATCTTTTGTTATCCCGGAAAACTTATACTTACCACTAAGGTTGGTGTTCCTTTTCATCCTGCGGTTGTTCCATCTGCAACATGTTCTGACAAGCCAACCTGCTTCTTCCTGAAATCTCCTGTTCCGATACGGTATCCGTTTGTATGATGTCCCATTTATGCATCGACATTTATGAATTGCTATATTAGGTGCTTCCTATAGTTGAATACCTATTTTTATCAATGCCGCTAAATCAAGTCTACGGACAACTATTCACTTTTAAAAAAACAAGACATGAGAGCTAGTGCGGAACTGGGGAAAAAATATTTTTCTGATGAAAAGAAACGCATGGCTATGGGAAAGATCAT
>JBDSPQ010000013.1:0-5341 GCA_039930305.1 Ginsengibacter sp.
CAAAACAGAGGTCACAGACACATTAGTAGCAATCGGTATCATTACCGGCTTTTACGGTTTGATGGCTATCATTGCTTTACTTTTCGGAATGTAATATGTCCACACGCAAATTGTTAAATGGCACGGATTATCCGTGCCATTTTTTATTGTAGTCAGCATGTAGCGTTATTGAAGAGTTCACGATTACGCATTAAGTGTCACTTTCTCCATAACATCACCCCCTTTAATTTCATCCAGCACATCGAGACCTTCAGTAACTTTCCCAAAACAGGTATGTACTCCATCCAAATGTTTAGTATTAGACCTGTTGTGACAAATAAAAAACTGAGATCCTCCTGTATTCGGTCCGCGATGGGCCATAGAAAGTACACCACGGTCGTGTTGCTGAAGTTTGCCCTTCGTTTCACAATCGATTGTATAACCAGGTCCGCCTGCACCTGTTCCGTTAGGGCATCCACCCTGTACCATAAATTCCGGGATAACGCGATGAAAAGTCAATCCGTTGTAAAAACCTTCTGAAATCAATTTTTTGAAATTCGCCGCCGTACCTGGTGCATCTTCATCGTATAATTCAAACTTCATCGTACCCTTTTTGGTTTGTATTTCACCGGTGGTCACTTTAATATCGCTCATAGTTTTATTTATTTAAGATACTTTTTTTGCGAAAATACTTTTTAACTGGCAATTGCCATGTGCCTGGCACTTCCTTTCAGAAAATATCAATTATAGTGTGATTTTCTTTATTTAAAAAAATGCTGTCGCCTGTCTTTTTGTAAGACAGTGCCGAAAAAATGGGCGCTGCTGAGGAAATGAAAATGACCACTTCGCCGTTGAATGAAATCTTACCCAGGCCAGCAGAAATGTAGAGCGAAATATTTTCGCATTTGATCAAACTGCCGTTTTCCACTGAGGAGTTTAAACACAGGGGATCGACGTTCGACAGGGATTCCAAAATCTTCAAATTAGAAGCGAGTTGAATGCTCAACATGTCTTTTTGAAGTTGTCCCATCGCCCGGGATGTCTCATATTTATCACCGGCGCTGCTTTTCGTCTCATAGTTCACCGAGATTTGGGTGGCTTTCATCTCCCTGGATATGTTGTCAATTCGATCTTAAATCACCTCCCCGCACTTAGATAATAGTGCTTGCTTGTACTCCTTTTTCTCGGTATCACTCATCAGGAACGATTATGATCATCATTTATTTGTTGCACTTTCTGCTCATGGATGTTTAAGGTCATTTCATTCAAGGTGGTTCCACCTTTTATGCCAAAATCGAGTGTTCGGATAGGGAACGGAATCATGATATCATTCTTGTCATAGGCCTCTTTAATACGCATGATTGCCTCGCTGCCAACATTAAGATAATTCGGCTGCTCTGGCGAATTCATCCACAACCGTAACTGGAAATTGATAGAACTGTCTCCAAATTCTTTGTAAAAAAAAGTAGTTTCGTCATCCCCAGATAAACCCTCAATTCCCTTCACAGCATTTAATGTTATCTCTAAAACACGCCGGAGGTCTTCCCCATATGATACACCTATTTCGAGATCTATTCTGCGCTTTCCAAGCAAAGAATAATTTTCTATGGGATTTTGAAAAACATCTTTGTTTGGAATAATAACCATCTGCCCCTGGAAGGTTCTGATGGTGGTATCCCGCAGGTTTATTTCTTCGACCTTCCCCATGTAATCCTTTATCTTGACTATATCGCCGATATGAAGTGGCCGTCTGAATGAAATGAAAACACCGGATATAAAATTTGATGCAATATCCTGGAAGGCAAATGCGAGTGCCAATCCGATGATTCCCGCGCCTGCCAATATGGAGGTTACTGCTGTGTCCAGGTGCAGGATTCGTAAAACAGTAAATAAAGTAATTCCTATAAAAACTATATGTATTATAGATGAAAAAAGGTTATTCAGCGTGGTATTCTTGGAAATTTTTGCTATTAGTTTTACTGCAAGCCTTTTTATATAGCGGGCAATAAAAAGACCAATTACAAATACTATTGCAGCTACTATAATATTGGGAAGAAGGCGAATTATTTCCTGCAACCAGGTAGTTAATTTTCCTTTCATGATATCGAAGGCTTTATTTAAATCCATAGTAATATTTTAGGTGCATTGATGATTGCAAAATTTTTGGTATCGGTATTTTCCTATCAAACTAAGAAATAATATAAGAATTTATTTATGACCTGCATTTTTTAATCGTCTTCCATATTATTATTTTTCAATTTTTTTTTCAAATCAGATTCTTTAATATGCAACACACGCTGTGGGAATGGAATAGTAACATTGTGCAACCTGAACTGCTCAAAAACCCTCACACGTATTTCACTTTTTACATTCTCCACCCTGAAAACGTCTTCCGTCCAAAAAAATAAGGACATCTCCAAAGAGGATTCTGCATAGTCTTCAAAGCGCACAAACGGCGCAGGTTTGTCCTTTATCCCCTTTTGCGATATTAACACGTTTTGCAAAATACTCATTACCAGCTTTACATCAGATGTATAATCCACGCCTACTTTTATTTCAAAACGGGAATTAATATCACTATGGGTCCAGTTAATAAGCTGATTCCTGGTAAGATCGCTATTGGGTAAAATAATGTATTTGTCATCCCTCGTTAATACCGTGGTGGTCCGCAGGTTAATTTCCTGCACTTTACATACCAGGCCATTAACATCTATTATATCATTCACTTTTACGGAAGAATCAACCAGCAAAATAATTCCTGATATAAAATCGCTAAACAGATTTTGCAGGCCAAGCCCAAGGCCAACAAGCAAAGCTGCTGAACCTGCAATTAAAACAGAAAGATTAAATCCCAGAATCTGGAAACCGATGACGAAAGAAAAAACGAGTATAAAATATTTGATCAGGTTATAGATCGCATATTTTTTAGCAATGTCAATTTTCTTCGACCTGTACATTGCCTGCTTTATTATCTTCAGCAGAAGAATAATTATTATAAGAAAAACAATCAGTTTCAGCAGTGACGATACTTTTACAGTATAATCGCCTAATTGTATTAAGGTATAATTTAAAAATTCTTTCATCAGGCATTAGTAAACCCCATTTACTAACAGGAAAAGTTAATTAAGTTTCAAAACCATTTGTTTGAACAGATTAAAAAATCACCGGTCAAAAGGGAAAATCCCAACATTCCATCGCTTGAAAAATAACGACTTTTTATTAATGTTCAACAACTATCCCTTTTCCGCATGCATTACAGAATTTAGCTGAGGAAGGATTTTCATTGGAACAATGTGGACAGGCCGCTCTTCCTGCGCCGGATTTCGACATCTCCACAGTGATAATGCCGGTAGGTACAGCAATAATTGCATAGCCAATGATCATGGCAATGGATGATATAAATTTTCCAAGGAAAGTTTGGGGAACCATGTCGCCATAGCCCACTGTTGTCACCGTTACTATCGCCCAATAGATACTTTGAGGGATACTGGTAAAACCTTCTTCTCCGCCCTCTACTACATACATAATAGTACCAAGAAATACGACTATTGCAATAACGGCAACAAGAAAAATGCTGATTTTATGCAGACTACTTTTTAACGCGCCCGCCAACATACGCGATTCTGAATTGAAACGGGCAAGTTTCAAGATTCGAAATACCCTGAGCAATCTGAAAATTCGCACAACGATCAGGTAATGATAGCCGAAAATAAAAAGGCGGACGTAAGTAGGAAGAATGGATAGAAGGTCGATTAATCCCCAAAAACTAAAAATATATTTTAACGGCTGCGGACTGATCCAAATTCTCAACAAATACTCCAGCGTAAATATTATCGTCATGATCCATTCAATAACAAAAAATATTGAATAATACTTCCCGCCATTCTCCGGAACGCTTTCAATCATTACGATAAGTACACTAAAAAGGATGATCCATAATAAAAAAACATCGAATTGCTTTCCAGCTTTTGTATCAGTCTCAAAAACGATCTTGTATAATTTTTCTCTAACTGTCATCAGCATTATTATTCATCGTAAAATTAAATCCTGGAGACAGATAATCTTTTGAAAGATAATCTTCGGGTATGGTTGTCTTGTTTCCATCTCTTGCAGCACGGTAATGAGGAGACATAATCTCAATCCCCTTTTCATTGCATACATCCTGTATGTTCTGATGAAGATTAGAATAAATAACTGCCTGCTGATTAGGAGACCGCGTATATGCATTCAACTGATAAGAAACATAAAAATCATCCAGGCTGGTCTGCAACACAAAAGGTAACGGATCAGTCAATATTAGTTCTGTACGAATAGCAGCGTCGATTAAGGCCTGGTGCATGTTCTTCCATGGCACATCATAACCAATGGTTACCGTAGTGTGAACAATCAACCCATTGGCTGGAGCATCACTGCTATAATTAATAGTGTGACTGCTCATAACAGTAGAATTTGGTATAGAAATAATTTCATTTTTAATGGTCCTGATCCTTGTGACCAGCATCGATTTCTCAATAATATCGCCGGTTACATCTCCAATCTTTACACGATCCCCAAGTTTAAAAAGCCTCATATAAGTGAGCACCAGGCCTGCAATGATATTAGATAGTGAGCCGGCAGAACCAAAGGTGAAAAGAAAACCTAAAAAAACCGAAACGCCGCGAAACACGGGGGAATCACTTCCGGGCAGGTATGGGAAAATGACGATGATCATAAAAGCAAACACCAGTACCCGTATGATTTGATAAGTAGGATTTGCCCAATCAGCATAAAATCCTTTTATTTCAAGATGACCTTTTTCTATCTCAGATTTTAGAAAATGAATTCCTTTTAAGAGATACCTGAACACAAAAATGATAACCAGTATAGTAATAATGTTAGGAAGGTAATTCCATAGAGCACCTGCTATCTTCTTTATAGGATTTAATATATATCCGAATAATATTTCAGCGAAATTTTTTGTCCATGGAAATATTCCGAAGAGAACAGGCAAGGTGAGGTATATACTTAATAATATAAAAAACCATTTAAGAATAGTATTTGCTGACAATAGAACGTCCACTTCCCGATGGGCATCAAAAAGCGTGTAATCCTTTAGCTTAATTCCTTGCAATTTTTTATTCTCTTCATCACTGATTTTTTTCGCCGTCCATCGAAAAAATTTTCCTATATAAAAAATGAGAATAGTTATAACAATGATAACCAGTAATGCCAGCCCAATTTGCTTAGCAATTGTTGTAACACTTGTCGCGGACTGGTATTTTACAACGGCATCGTTAATGACACCGCGAAGCCTTGTCGCCAATTCCATTTTAGAACTGGTGTTCCACAAAGCATCATTATCGGATATGCTGGTAATGATGTT
>JBDSPQ010000014.1:0-6504 GCA_039930305.1 Ginsengibacter sp.
CGAGGCCACATGAAAACAATCGTTGCAGATGCTGACACTTTTATTTAGATTTAGGTGATCAAATTTTACCCCCATGCTGATTTCTGTTGACCAGCTCGAAGAATCTGCCCGGCGCTACGCGGCGTTAGATCAGCAGCCCGTTCGTGACCATGTTTCAGATTTAAGCGAAGAAGCCGTTATCCAAAATGTACCGCGGGCAATAACCGAAGGCAACATCATCGGTAAAGAGGAAAATATCACCAAAAGGATTGAAATGCTGTCAGCCCTCAGGAAAGAGCCGGTAGATTTCGCCTTCGAAAGGGCCATTGGCGAAAATGATTCTGTCTACAGCAATTTTGTGGAACTCATCCGGAATGCCAAACAAAAAGTAGGCAGGGTCGCCGTGAAAATTGGAAACAAAAATATTGCATTTGCCACCGGCTTTATGGTAGCAGAAAACCTGATGCTTACCAACTGGCATGTTTTCAAAACCAGGGAAGATGTGGCCGACAGCGAAATTCAGTTTCACTATGAACTGGATATTTTGGGCAACCCGCGAACGGCTGTATCGTTCAAACTTCAAAGCAATGTATTTTACTATTCCAATAAACAATTAGACTATTGTTTTGTGGCGGTAAGTGATACCGACCTGTCCGGGACAATTTCAATCCATGACACGGGTTATATTTTTCTTGATCCCGCACTCGGCAAATTAGGAAATGAAAAAGAAGAAGCGTTAAACATTATTCACCATCCGGATGGTGATTATATGCAGCTGTCCATTCGCAAAAACCTTTTTACCAACATAACCCCTACCTCCATATGGTACCAGACAGACACCGCACCCGGCAGCAGTGGCAGCCCGGTATTTAATGACCAATGGCAGGTAGTGGCACTCCACCATATGGGTGTTGGCAGAAGAAATATTGCCGGGGAGTATATCGACAAAGAAGGCCTGGTAATACCGAAGATCAATGGCAAAATCGACCCATCAAAAATTGTATGGGAAGCAAATGAAGGCATCAGGATCAGCGTCGTGCTGAAAGATATTTTCGCAACGTTTCCTGGTCATCCAATGGTACAAAGCCTGCAGGCGAAACCTGGCATAACCGCTTTAGAAAACGGCACAAGCGCCCTTACAGATCTTCCTTCAACGCACTTAAAAAATGACAATATGGAAACTGATAGCGATTACAACAATGTCCGTATTTCCTTTCCTGCTTCACTTATAGAGCGGACCGGTGTCATAAATATTTCGATAAGCCAGGAGAACTTGAACGGCGTATCAATTGCGGGAACGCAACAGGCGCTGACAGATACTGCAGAAGCGGATGCCGAAGAATTAAAACAACTAGAGGCCGCACTTGACTTCTCCCTTTGCAAAGGTTACCAGTCCCGTTTTTTGGGAACTCATTTGAATATCAGTTTACCAAAACCCCAAAAAGCGCTTAAGAAATTTATTGCAAAAATTAATGGCACGGACAGCTATATTTTAAAGTATTTTAAATACAGCACGATTTTTCATTCGGTCAGGATGATGCCCGTCATCAGCGCGATTAATGTGGATGGCAACCCGGACAAACGCCTCGATACTACCGCCCGCAAAGACACCTGGTTGCGCGATACGCGGCTGGGTTTTGATATACAATTAGATGATGCTTTTTACAGAAACAGCGGTTTTGATCGCGGCCACATGAGCCGCCGGGAAGATGCTAACTGGGGTACGACGGCGGAAGAAGCCAAAAAAAACGCCGACCTCACATGCATGTACACCAATACGTGTCCGCAGCTAGCCGGGCTGAACCAGAGCGGAAGAAAAGGACTTTGGGGCAAATTGGAAAAAGTGGTTTTAGAAAGTGGTGCAGAAGCAGAGACCGGCAGAACCGGAAAAATTTCTGTCTTCAATGGACCGGTTTTTAAAGAGGCAGACCCTGTATTCCGGGGAATACAAATCCCCATGGATTTTTATAAAATCATTTTGTGGCTGACTGACAATGGAAATTTAAAAGCCACCGCGTTCAAATTAACGCAGGTCGGATTGACGGACGATATAGATTTCGAGCAGCTTGACCTGGAGCAGAACAGCGAGTTCAAAGAATTTCAATGCAGTATCAAATCGTTGCAGGAAGCAACACAGATCGATTTCTCCGATCTTTTTCAATATGATACGTTCGAAGGTAATGAAGGCGAGGAAGTTGAATTACATTCCGAATTAGAATTGATGGCGCATATTAATAAGCAAAAAGAAGATTGATCTTCTATAGTATCTCCGGCCCAAACCTGATGTTGGCTATACCCATTTTTTTTGCAGAGCAACACAACGAATCGTTGATTAATTTGTAAAAAGCTACCCAATTTTCCAGTGACGATTTTGGATATTAGCACTATGTTGCTGAACGGAATTAATTCTGCATTTATTTAGGCTGCACTAATGTCAAAAAATTCTGAATACTTTACTTTTACCAAAAGTTCAAAATGGAAACATACGATACAGTAAGCATGGCTACGAACGGCCTGAAGGAAAGAGGCTACACCACCGATTTTAGTATTGCTTTTGATAAATTAGTTTGCAGCGATACCCAGGCCTGCCTTAACATAGATGAATTTGAAATCACCGAGGTGTACCGCTTCGAGGGCGACAGCAATCCTTCGGATGAATCTATAGTTTACGCCGTGGAGTCGAAAGACGGGAAATTAAAGGGTGTATTTGTCAATGGCTACGGAATTTACGCGGATCCTATGTCTGACGAAATGATACAAAAGCTTTCTATTCACAGGAAATAAATTCATTAATAAATATTTTTTTAAAATGCTCGACAGGAGAAAATTTATTAAGCTGTCCACACTGGCAGCGCCGCTGCTTTCTGCAGCAAAGCTGGGATCTAACACCAAAGCGGACACGAAACCAATTGTGGTTTCCACCTGGGACAGCGGCATGCCGGTAAATGCCGAGGCCTGGAAAATATTATCGACCAGCGGGAGGGCGCTCGATGCCGTGGAAGCCGGCGCACGATATATTGAAGCCACCATTAATTGTTGTGTAGGTCTCGGCGGTTATCCCGATCGGGACGGCATTGTAACGCTGGACTCCTGCATAATGGATGAACACGCCAACTGCGGTGCGGTCGGTGGATTAGAAAGAATTTTACACCCGGTTTCTGTGGCCCGGAAAGTCATGGAAACTACGCCGCATGTATTGCTGGTGGGCGAGGGCGCGCAGCAGTTTGCGCTGGAAAACGGCTTTCAGCTTGAGCCCCGGGAACTTTCAGACGAGGCAAAAAAAGCTTATGCTGACTGGCTGAAAAAAAGCGAATACAAACCCGAGATAAATATCGAGAATAAGAAAGGGAGCGGTCCGTCTGCCCCGAATTTTTTTGAAGACGGGTCGCCTAATCATGATACAATGGGCCTGGTGGCGCTAGATGCTTCGGGCAATATGAGCGGTGCGGTAACCACTAGTGGAATGGCTTTTAAAATGCATGGCCGTGTGGGTGATTCTCCCATCATCGGGGCGGGATTGTTTGTGGATAATGAAGTGGGCGCCGCTACCTCAAGTGGCGTGGGGGAAGAAGTGATCCGTATTTGCGGCACACACCTCGTGGTGGAATTCATGCGGCAGGGCGACTCGCCGGAAGTTGCCTGCCGTAAAGCCGTTGATCGCATTGTAAATCGCGATATGAAGAAAGCCCGTACGCTGCAGGTGGGATTTTTAGCATTGAACAAGAAGGGAGAATACGGAGCGTATGCCGTGCAAAAGGGATTTGCATTTTCTGTAAAAAGTAATGGCGAGGAAAAAGTGATTCCATCAAAATATGTGTTTGAATGAGGTATCAAATTGAAAGTTGAAATACATATATGAAACTCGAAATAATTGGATTTAATATTGAAAGCTGCCGGGCTGCACAGGAGGCCGGAGCAGACAGGATTGAGCTATGTGCGAATCCGGCGGAAGGCGGTACCACGCCATCGCATGGATTTATCAAAAAAGCCAGGGAAATTTTATCGATTGAATTATACATAATGATCCGGCCACGCGGTGGTAATTTTATTTATAGTGGGAACGAACTGGAAATAATGAATGAAGAAATTTTGATTTGCAAACAACTCGGCTGCGATGGCATTGTGCTGGGCATTCTTACCCGGGAGGGCACCGTAGACAAGAATAATTGCAGCAAACTTATCAATTACGCCTATCCGTTAGGCGTTACTTTTCACCGCGCCTTTGATCGCACGGCTGATCCGATGCAATCATTGGAGGATATCATCGATATCGGATGCGAAAGGATCCTAACTTCGGGGCACCAGCCGAAAGCAATGGATGGTCTTGATGAAATAAAAGCGCTTGTGCAGCAGGCGGATGACAGGATCATCATTATGCCAGGCTCCGGTATCAACTCCGAAAATATCACGAATATGGCCAAACAGAGCGGCGCTACTGAGTTTCATAGCTCTGCCTCTGTTATGAAAAAAACAACAGGAGTTTATAATAATGTATCGCTACAGGAAAATGCAGAACACGTAATCGTAAACAAACACGAAGTAGCTGCGATGCGAAAGGTAGCCGATGAATTACAATTGCGTTCTTAAGAAGCTGTTGAGAATTAGACAAATTTCTTATGGCTAAAAGTGGTCGTTGGGGACGGCGGATCGCCGCCGTTCGTTTCCCACGAAAGGCTTCTTCATGTATCTTTCTGAGTTCATATTAAAAGAACATACCAAAGGGAACTGCAATATAATAGTAAAGTGGGTCGGCAAAGTCAAAAACGCTCTAACGAATTACCGCGCCAGACAGCTGCTTTTCTTTCTGCTGCCAGCCGCTTCAGAAAAGAATTTCCATCAGCCTAAGGCTTTCTTTCGAAAGATCTTGACTTCCGAACCCTTTGCGAGAAATATCGATGAAGGACTCGTGTTTTCAAGGAAAGAAAATTCGTCACCAAAGAGTGCAGCAAAATCACAATCAATGGTATAGTTTTTTACATCAGCTATTTCCCAGCGGGGATGTTGCACCTCGTAAACTGACGTAGTATTTTCATTCACGCGGGTAAAGCCCCAGTAATGTTCTGCAATAAATTCTTCCTCACTGCCGGTATGAAGCGGGTGCGTCATATTGCCGGTAACCACGGCGAGCTTATTCCATTTGTCTTTATATCGCCACTCGTAAGCTGTTTCGCTTTCGGTATCTTTTTGGCTGTGGTGGTGCCTCATTTTCATCGTGACATACTTCTCACGGTAAACGTTATTCGCAATAACAGCTATGGCAGGCTTTGGTACTATTTCCCTGATGAAACTCACACCGCGCCTCCAGTTACCGCGATCGTGCTGTTTTACATACAGTCGCAGGTTCACTTCCTCAAAATTAATATGGTATGGAATGCTCACGCCGAGTATCCTGGTATTTAAAAACATAAATCCAACGAGGCTCACGTAAGTTTTGTTGTTAAAGAAATCCAGTTCAGTATTCTTAGGAACATATTTTTGCAAAACCTCCGGCGATACGGGATAGTTCGCCATGATCAGGTTGTTCCAGGCGGCATGTAAAAAATGTGATTCCATAATTATACTTTGGAGCGATCAAAAGGCCGAAAGATCAGGCGGAGGTTTTGATCGTAGGTAATGTAATTGTATATCCAGTTGCTAAAAACAGATAGCTTATTTTTTACACCGAGCAGAAGAAAAAGGTGCAGGCCCATCCAGGCAATCCAGGCGATAAATCCATTAAGGTGCAGGTTGGGTTTGGGTATATCCACTACAGCAAGGTTGCGCCCGACGGTGGCCATCGACCCTTTGTCGTGGTATTCATACATTTTAAATGCGCCCTCCTTTTGTATTTGCAGTATATTTTCTGCAAGCGACTCTCCCTGCGAGATAGCCACAGACGCAACTTGTGGGTGCCCCTTCGGATATAGTTCCGTTTCCATATAAGCCACGTCGCCAATGGCATACACCTTGTCAAGGCCCTTTACCATATTGTGCCGGTCTACCACAACCCGGTTACCTTTTACAATAAACTTTTCGTCTATGCCTGCGGGTATGTTCCCCTTAATACCGGCTGCCCACACCACGAGAGATGATTCGATTTGTTCGCCATTTTGCATAGTGACGGTCTTTCCATCATAATCTTTCACTATGGTATTGGTCTTCACCAGCACCCCGAGCTTTTGCAGGTAACCGAGGGAATCCTTGCTGGATTTATCTGACATACTACTAAGGGTTTCCGGGCTGCCTTCGAGGAGATAAATCTTCATTTTATTGAAATCGATTTCCGGGTAATCTTTGGGCAATACAAATCGCCGCATATCGGCAATCGCCCCGCTCATCTCTACGCCTGTGGGACCGCCGCCGACTATTACGATGGTCAGCAGCTTTGCCAGGTCTTCCGCGGTATCTGCATACAAAGCGTTTTCCATGTTTTGTAAAAGCCGGTATTTAATCTGCAAAGCCTCTACCGTACTCTTCATAGGGAAGGTATGTTCGATCAGCTGTTGGTTGCCAAAAAAGTTAGTGTCCGCGCCGGTAGCCAACACG
>JBDSPQ010000015.1:0-5350 GCA_039930305.1 Ginsengibacter sp.
GCAAAGAGTGGGCCTTGCTGCCGCTTTAATTCACGATCCCGAAGTCCTGATTCTTGATGAACCAACCAGTGGCCTTGACCCAAACCAGATTGTCGAAATAAGGGACGTTATAAAGAACCTCGGCAAAAATAAAACTGTTCTTTTCTCTTCCCATATACTCCAGGAAGTCGAAAGTATTTGCGACCGGCTGGTCATCATCAATAAAGGAACAATCGTAGCAGATGATACCCTGGCAAATCTCCGGGAGCAACAGAATTCCTTTACCATAGTAGCTGTTGAATTTGCCGAGAAAGTAAATGAGGAAATTTTGGCAACAATCGATGGAGTGTTACATATGGAAAAAGTAAAACCTTCGCTTTTCCGGCTACAAACAAATAATCCGGACTTATTGAAAAAGGAGTTATTGTCATACAGCATTCAAAATAATCTCAACATTATATCATTACAAAGTGAAACCAAAAGCCTCGAAAATGTTTTTAGACATTTGACAGGAAATATTCAAAATAATTAATAAAAAAAGTCATGAGTTACATTGCAGACATCCACGCCCGCCAGATATTAGATAGTCGCGGCAATCCTACCATAGAAGTAGATATTTTAACTGAAAATGAATCTTTGGGACGCGCAGCTGTTCCCTCCGGTGCAAGTACTGGTATCCATGAAGCAGTAGAACTCCGCGACAATGACAAAAAGAATTACGGCGGAAAAAGTGTATTGAAGGCGGTGGATAATGTAAATGGCCTTATTTCCGATACACTTACAGGCTGGGATGTTGCCGACCAGACTGGCATAGACAAGGCGATGATCGAGTTGGATGGCACAGAAAATAAGAGTGCTTTGGGAGCAAATGCAATGCTGGCAGTAAGTCTTGCAGTAGCTAAAGCAGCCGCGCTGGAAGCGAATCTTCCATTGTACCGTTACATAGGCGGAACCAACGCCACCGTTTTGCCCATTCCGATGATGAATATATTAAATGGTGGTGCCCATGCTGACAACAAGATCGATTTCCAGGAATTTATGGTGATGCCAGTAGGTGCTACTTCTTTTAGCGAGGGGCTAAAGTGGGGTGTCGAAATTTTTCATGCCCTAAAAGCGGTATTGAAGAAAAAAGGCTTCAGTACAAATGTGGGTGATGAAGGCGGGTTTGCGCCAAATATTCAGAGTAACGAAGAAGCTATCGAAACGGTACTGGCCGCAATTGAATCGGCGGGTTTTAAATCTGGCTCTCAAATAGGAATTGCCATGGATGCGGCAAATAGTGAACTTTGGAAGGAAAAAGAAAAAATGTATGTGTTTCATAAAAGTGATGGTAAAAAAATGGATAGTGGCCAGTTGGTTGATTATTGGGCTAAATGGGTAAAGGATTATCCTATAATTTCAATTGAAGACGGTATGGCAGAGGATGACTGGAGCGGGTGGAAATTATTGACCGAAACTATTGGAGACAAAGTCCAGTTAGTGGGCGATGATCTTTTTGTAACTAATGTTAAAAGATTGCAAAAGGGAATTGATGAAAAAATTGCGAATGCTCTGCTGGTAAAAGTAAACCAGATCGGTACACTTACAGAAACTATTAACGCGGTATCACTCGCACAGCATAATGGATACAATACCATTATGAGCCATAGAAGCGGTGAAACTGAAGACACAACCATTGCAGACCTTGCCGTGGCGCTCAATTGCGGACAGATTAAAACAGGTTCAGCAAGTCGGACAGATCGTATAGCAAAGTATAATCAACTCATACGGATTGAAGAAATATTAGAAGGCAGTGCTATTTATCCGAATGGAAAAATTAAATTTGGTAAATAAAGATTACCTCATGGAGACGATTAGGAAGAGGACGGGGTTAGGAAAGCTGACGAAGATTATTACAAACAAATATCTTCTCACGGGCATAACTTTTGCTATTTGGATGCTGTTCTTTGACAGAAATGACTTGTCGCTACAATTGAACCGTGGGAAAGAGTTAAACAAGCTACAGCAAAGTGAAAAGGTTATGGATGATTTGATCGCCGATACCAGGCGCGAATTAAAATTATTAAAGACAAATCCGGCTACACTTGAAAAATATGCCCGTGAAAAATACATGATGAAAAAAGATAATGAGGACCTGTTTATAGTGACTTATGACTCTTCCCAAATCCGGTAGCACGGACAATATTTTTAACCCGAAGGCGTTTTTAACCAAGGATAGGATATTTTTTATTAAAGCCACAAATTATTTTATGACACAAATTACCCAGGAGGATCTGGTAAGGTATCTCTATAATGAGACCTCAGATAAGAAATCGGAGCTGATAAGAGAGGCCCTGGAAACTGATATTAATCTGAGACATTCTTTCGAAGTTCTTCTTTTGTCTAAAAAGAACCTCGAAGAGATCGATTTGTCTCCGAGGCCTGAGTCAGTGGACAGAATTCTGCAATATGCAGCCCGTGATGAAAAACATTTACATTCACATTAAAAGCTTTAAAAAAACTATTTTCGTCCTGCCTCAAAAAGGCAGGATTTTTTATGAACAAAACTGAGCGTTACAGTTTCGTAATTGACTACTTTTTATCACATTTACCAGATGCTGAAACGGAACTCCTTTACACGAATCCCTACGAACTATTAGTTTCGGTGATTCTTTCCGCTCAATGCACTGATAAACGGGTTAATGAAACCACCCCTGCCATTTTTGATAAATATCCTGACGTAAATGCCTTGAGCAAAGCGACGACTGAAGAACTTTTTCCCTTGATAAAAAGTATCTCATATCCGAATAATAAAACCAAACACCTGATTGGGATGGCAAAAATGGTTATGGAGAAATTTGATGAAATCATTCCAATGACTGTTGAAGAATTGATCTTGCTACCTGGAGTAGGAAGAAAGACTGCAAATGTTATCACTTCTGTGATAGACAGTCAGCCAAATATGGCGGTTGATACGCATGTATTCCGGGTTGCTGCCCGCATTGGATTAACTTTAAATGCAAAGACCCCGCTCGCCACGGAGAAGCAACTGATAAAAAACATTCCTACTCATCTCGTACATAAAGCCCACCACTGGCTTATCTTACACGGCAGGTATATTTGCACTGCACGCAGCCCTAAATGTATTGAATGTGGGATCAAGCCTGTGTGTAAATATTATCAACGCATAGCAGCTATGTCCAACTAAAATGACCGGAAGTCCTTTCGTCTATCTGGAGCTTAGAAGCTTTTTAATCTCGTCCACTAGTTCATGTTTTGAAAATGGTATACCCATCACCTTATTATACCCTTTTGCGTCAACTAAATATTGATCCCTTATTATTTTAATTAGTTGACCGTTATTGAGTTCTGGTATTAAGACCTGCTCAAAGTTGCGTAATATATCTCCAAGGTTCTTAGGAAACGGTCGGACATAACGAAGATGTGTATGCGATACTGAATACCCTTCATCTATCAAATCTCTCACGGCAGTTTTAATTGCTCCATAAGTGCTTCCCCATCCCAAAACCAGCAATTCTCCTTTATCACTTCCATTATCTATCTTCTGTTCGGGAATGCTGTCCGCAATTTTGTCAATTTTTTGCTGCCGCAACTTTACCATTAACTGGTGGTTTTCAGGATCGTAACTGACATTGCCGGTTATATTCTGTTTTTCCAGGCCTCCCACGCGATGCTCGAGGCCTGCGTAACCGGGAATGGCCCAGGGACGCACTAAATTTTCATCTCTCAGGTAGGGTTGGAACACTTCCTCGTGATGCCCCAACTCTGTTTTAAAATTTACTTCGATCGGGGGCAAATCTTTACTTTCAGGATACTTCCATGGTTCCGCACCATTTGCAATATATCCATCACTTAAAAAAATGACAGGTGTCATATGCTTTACAGCGATCCGTACTGCTTCATATACAGCTTCAAAGCAATCGCTGGGAGTAGAGGCTGAAATAACTGGTAAAGGACTCTCCCCATTTCTTCCATAATAAGCCTGGAGCAAGTCACTCTGCTCTGTTTTTGTAGGAAGCCCGGTCGAGGGTCCACCTCTTTGAATATTACATATTAGCAATGGTATTTCCAGCATTACCGCCAGTCCGATTGCTTCACCTTTTAGAGCCATTCCCGGACCGCTCGTGGTAGTAACGCCGAGGCTGCCTCCATAAGCTGCTCCTATCGCAGATGTTATCGCGGCAATTTCATCTTCTGCCTGGAATGTTTTTATGCCAAACGATTTATGCCGGCTAAGTTCATGAAGAATATCACTTGCCGGAGTAATAGGATAAGATCCCAGAAATAATTGCAGCCCACTTTTATGCGCAGCAGCAATTAGCCCATATGAAAGGGCCTGATTTCCCATTATACTGCGGTAATTGCCCGGAGCCATTTTCGCTTTTTCGACAGAATACCTTGTTGTAAAAGTTTCCGTTGTATCCCCGTAATTATATCCCGCTTTCAGCGCCTTAATATTGCTGTTAAGTATTTCCGGCCGTTTTGAAAATTTTTCAGTTAAAAACCGGAGGGTGTTATCCATGTTGCGATTATACATCCAGTATAAAAATCCAAGAACAAACATATTCTTTGCGCGGTCTTTATCTTTCGTGCCTATTTCAAATTCTTTCAGGGCTTCCCGGGTAATTTTCGTCACCTCAATTTTCATTACTTCGTATCCGTCAAGGCTACCGTTTTCCAGCGGATTTACTCCATCAGGATAATTGGCGAGGCGAAGATTTTTGGCATCAAATCCATCAACGTTGGCTATAATTCTTCCATTTTTTTTCAGCTCACGCAGATTCGTTTTTAGAGCGGCAGCGTTCATGGCCACTAATACATCGCATGTATCGCCGGGTGTAAAAATCTGATCGCTTGAAAATCGCAGTTGAAAACCGCTGACCCCAGGTAAAGTTCCCTGTGGCGCTCGTATTTCTGCCGGGAAATCCGGGAAGGTAGCAAGGTCTAATCCTAACAAGGCCGAATTGTTGGTAAATTGGGTTCCGGTGAGTTGCATTCCATCGCCACTATCCCCAGCAAACTTTATCACGACATCCTTTAAAACTTCCTCTATGTTTTTCATATCGATTATTATTACCTACAAAATTAGAAGATTGCACCTGAAAAATAGTATTTCTTTTAGCATGCAATCGACTGGATTTCACAAAGGAATATCATAGCAGAAGGTCAGGTTTGATCATTTAGAACGTAGGATAAATTCTGCATATGCGAGGTGTAATGTTTAAGTGATTTATTAAAGTATAAAAGATAATAGTTCTGATAATAACACAGTTTCTTTGCACAGCCTCATTAATGTTTAATAATGTTAAGGGAAAGAACGCAGCATATTCGTTATTTCTTATTCAGTCAGTACCTCGCAGATGGGGTGCGT
>JBDSPQ010000016.1:0-10197 GCA_039930305.1 Ginsengibacter sp.
CTTCTAACAGGCACACCGTTTTTGCGAAAAGCTTTCGGTAAAAACCAAAGGCGGGATCGTCTGGTACAAAGAAGAATTCGGGCGACGTTGCTACCACGCCAGCTGATTTGGCCAGTGAAGCCACTGGTAGAGGAGCATATGGATGACTCGCGGATATCATGTCCTGCACGATGTCTTCTGCGAGAGATCCGCGCAGGGCAGCAGGAATGGCATTGGCTGGATCCTTATCTATTGATCGTAACGTCCATTCCCTACCGTCGCGATCGGCAAGGCGCAAAGATTTTGTTTGTTTACCGCCGCCAAGGCTCTTGATAATAAAACCTCCTTTCTCTTTCCTGATATTGAAAACTTTGAATTTCACAGGAACACTCCATTCTTTCCGGTAGTTTTCTCCCAGGATAAACTTTTTAAAGCCGGTAGGATTTTTATATTTATCACTTGCCGAGATTAAAACACTGTCTTCAAAAACAATATCAGCTACTCTTTGAGTGTCATTTGGATTTTCCGGTGTAGGGAGTGTCGCAAAATTCAATAGATCAAAGGTCTTTTCTTTCTTCACATCGAATCCGCTAAGTGTATAAAAGGTAGTCTTTACATCTTTGTTTTTTGAAATATCCAATGTAGCAAAACCGTTTTTATCTGATTTAAATAACGTACTCGGACCTTTACTGACCCGGGTAGATTTTGAGCCCGATCCACTAACGATGTAATATTGGCTGCTATCTCTTAGAAGCTGCAGGGTGTGCTCGTGTCCCGCAACTAGTATTACATTCTCATGTTTTTTAATTTTCTCACTCACCCTCGAAATAAGATCAGCATAAGCGGGGTGTGATAAATCTTCAGACGTGCCAAACACCCCCCTTGTGATAGGATAGATTGATCCGATAACCGGCAAGGGTATATATAAATTTTTGATGGCGTCCGTAAATGGAAATATGTGTTGTTTCCACGTAAAATATCCCCCATGGATACCGTAGCTTTTCAAGGGGTGGTGCATTGCGACTATCACCAGCTTTTTTGAATTTTGGGAAAGAAGATCATCAAGCTGCGTTAGCACTTCCTCCTTGGTTTTATACGGACAGTCTGACTCAATGCCCGGCTTGTCATATGGATGAACCCACCATTGGCTGTCCATAATAATTAGCGTTACATCAGGACTAATATCTACTTCGACAGGACCAGGGCACCCATCCTGCGGATAAAACTTTACATTTTTTTCAGCCAAAAGGTCTACATAACGCTGTTCCCGCAGAATAGCATCATAACCATTTTTGCTGCCATTGTTCCAGTCGTGATTTCCCGGAAGGAAAATTACTTTGGCTTTGGTGCCTTTGGCAATTTCAATTTGAGAGTCCAATGGCGCTTTTGCGAGATTGTATGTAGGTAAAATATCATCGGGCAAACCAACTTTGTACAAATTATCTCCGAGAAAAATAATGGTTGTTTTCTCATCGAGAGGGATCGTGCTTTTAACCCCGGACACCACCGGATGCCGGCCATTGGTCAGTTCACCTGCATCTCCAATAAGTACTATTCTCGTTTGAATCGTATCGCTTTGCGCCTGGCAATAACCGGCACAGTAAATAAAAAGCAGAAAACCCGTAATAAAACTCTTGTCCATCAACCTTACTTTTTTGGTTTAAATATGAGCAATGTTGAGGAGTTGTACTTGTCGCCTGCTTCATTACAAATTATCAAATCTCCCCAGGGTGTAAAAGTAATTCCCTCTGGTTGATTAAATATTCCGGGCTTTAATGTGTAGACATCTTTTACGGTTCCTTTTCTATCGATCACGACAATTAACTCGTTCGTTGAGGAAACGATCCACACATCGTTTGTTAAAGGATTAATAGTAGCCGCCGAAGGTCTGAACTTAATTTTAGTATCGCCAATCTGCCGGGCTATTTGCTTTAGGTCGATCCTGAAAAGCGGAAAGTGGAAAGAGTCACTTGCCGGATCATAAATATATGCTGTTGTAAATTGATCAGTATCATCTTCGCAGTCTTTACAAATCATTACAAAACCCTTGTATTGGTCATCATAATATAATGATTCAAATTCATTCTTTTTTTTGTTATCACCGGGAAAAATAGATCGTTTATTGTAAATGGTATCTCCTTCTTTTGAAAAATTAAGCGTCTGTATGTTACCGTTACTCTCCAGGATGTAGACGGAATTTCCCCATTGTACTACATCTTCATAATCTCTTTTTTTATCAAATTTCCATTGTTCGGTCCGAAATCCCTTATTCAAATGGATTTTAAATAAACTGCCTACCTCATCTGATATAGCAAACACGCTGCTGTCACGATTGTAGAAGCTCAAACCGGAAATTTCGGCCAGCGCATCGTTCAAAACGAGTTTTGCGGGATTGTTCAGATCATAGTTGCCGGCGGGAAGTGTAATATTCCGTTCATTAGAAAAACATCCCGGGAAAAAAGTAGCAGCAAAAATTAATAAGAGGACTAAGCACGAATTTCGCATAAACAAAAATGATCTTATCTAAAAGTGAGACTGGCGTAAAGCATAAATTTACAATAGAATGATATCAATTAATGTTCCGGATAATTTTTATTACTTTCCACAGCCTGTTTTATTAAATTATTTGCAATATGAAATACGAACCGATCTGTAATTATATAAACGGAAAATTTATAACGTCCTCCTCTAAACGCAATTTAGGCGTTGTGTCTCCTGTTGATGGGGAACAGCTTTCAGTTGTCCCAATGTCTAATTCTGCTGATTTGGATGCCGCTGTAAACGCAGCGAAACAAGCTTTTCCGCTCTGGAGTAAAACGCCTATTAAAGAGCGCGTCCAGGTTTTCTTCAGGTATAAAGTACTGCTCGAAAAAAATTTGCAGAAATTGGCGGAATTGTGTTCGGCAGAAAATGGTAAAACCCTGGCAGAATCGATTGCTGAAATTGAGAAATGCGTGGAACTAACAGAATTTGCATGCTCATTACCGCAATTAGTTACGGGTGAATTATTAGAAGTAAGCAAAGGGGTGGAGTGCCGCACAGAAAGAATACCATTGGGAATTGTGGCATCAATAGTGCCTTTCAATTTTCCAAGCATGGTTCCAAACTGGACCTTACCCAATGCAATAGCCCTCGGAAATTGTATGATCTTAAAGCCATCTGAGAAAGTGCCTTTGAGTGCAGGGAAGCTTGCGGAATTACTGCTCGAGGCAGGCCTGCCTGCGGGGGTTTTCAATATTGTACATGGCGATGTGGAAATTGTGGAAGCTATTTGCGATCACCCGGAGATCGAAGCGGTGTCTTTTGTTGGTTCTACCAAAGTCGCGAAGATCGTTTACCAGCGTGCCACAGGTAATTTTAAAAGGTGCCTCGCCCTGGGTGGCGCTAAAAATCACCTCATCGTATTGCCCGATGCTATTCCGGGAATGACGGCTCAAAACATCGCAGCCTCTATGAGCGGGTGTGCCGGCCAGCGCTGCATGGCTGCAAGCGCCATGGTGGGCGTCGGCGGTATCGATCACATAGTAGAAAATATATGTGATGAAGCAAAAAAAATAATAGCGGGAAAAAATCTTGGTGCGGTAATAAACAAAGATTCGAAAGAAAGAATAGAAAAATATATAACTGAGGCAGAAGAACAGGGCGCAAAGATTTTAGTGGACGGCAGAAATGTAAAAGTGGCGGGAAAAGAGAACGGTACTTATGTTGGCCCCACAGTAATTGACCATGTAAAGCCTGAAATGGCAATAGCAACGGAAGAAATTTTCGGCCCGGTAATAAGCATCATGCGCACCGACACGATAGATGAAGCTCTCGCTATTGAAAATGCCAGTCCTTATGGAAATGCCGCCAGCGTATTCACGCAAAATGGCGGTGCAGCGAGGTACATTATTGACAACGCCAGTGCAGGTATGATCGGTGTAAATGTGGGCGTGCCAGTACCCAGGGAACCGTTTCCATTTGGTGGGTGGAATGAAAGCAAATTTGGCGTGGGCGATATTACGGGTAAAAGTTCAATAGAGTTTTGGACAAAACTAAAAAAATCAACCATAAAATGGAACGCTGAAGCAGGGATAAACTGGATGAGCTAAAAAATTCTCCAAATTCTTTCGCCTTCTATTTTCAAACAGGTATTAATCTGATCTGGTGTTGCCACGCAATGCGCAGGTCGAATCATCATCAAAATCATCATCTCATTTTCCTGGTTCAGAGAGTGTAATTGGCTGGAGCCTGTATGCCGCCACAATATGGTCGTTGTTTTTAGCCGGTATCCATTTTGGACCCGTGCGTAATGCTTCCATCGCGATTTCGGCCAGCTTCGTATCCTGCATTGTTGTGGCTTCCAAATTGGTGATACTTCCATCGGTGTTTACAATAAACTTCAGAACGCAAGTTCCAAAATCTTTACCAGTCATAGAATCCTGCTTTGCGCTTATTTTGCCCACCATATATTTTATCCATGCATCATGCCCGCCCGGAAATTCCGGTTCGTTTTCCACTTTTGTAAAAATGCGATCAGGCATTGTGTCCGTATTGTCACGCCTGTTATCAATGCTCACGCTTTTAGTCGAACTTTTCTTTTTGCTTTCTATTTTAATTACTCCTTTAGCTGCCTTATCGCCATATTGCTGTATGGCATTGGTATTCTTAATCACGTTGATGCTTTCGATATCTTCTGGCTGTATTGCTTCAGCCTCTGAATAAGTAATTCTTTTGCCATCTAATAAATATACGGCGTCATGCGGTAACTGTGGAGTCGGCGGCGGGGGCGGCGGCACTGGTGTTGGCGGTGGAGGCGGAGGATTATTTGGCTGGTGCACCGGTACAGGCGGCACTGGTGGCGGTGGAGGTAATAACAATCCTCGCCTGTTTAATTCTGCTTTATTAATGGTTTCTTTGCGCTCATCATTGTAAGTGATATAAACACTATCGGAATTGTCTTCCATCGTGATACTTTTTATTTCTTTTTTTCGATAGTATTTGGCAGGTATGGTATCTTTCGTCGGAGCTTGCCATGCTGTGGAAAAATTGCTTTGCGAGGCATATTTTTCGATTCCCTGCAAAACACTTTGCGCCAAAATACCCAGGCTTCCCGGCTGTTTCAAAAATTCCAGGTCGTTGGTTGTACTTAGGAAACCAGTTTCTACAAGCACAGAAGGAAATGCGTTGGCTTTTAACACCCATACCCCCTGCTCACTTTGTCGCAAGTTATTGGCCACAGGAATTGACACGTTTTTTCTAAACGATTCCATCAGGGCTGACCCCAGCACCTTGCTTGCATCAAGGTAGTAGTTATCATTCTCGGGTATAAAAATTACCACTCCACTGTTTTTATTTTTTTCTGTTTCAGCATCCAGGTGGATGGATATATAGAGATCAGCCTTTTGAGAATGGGCAAAATTGATCCTGTCTTTAGGAGACATAGTAAGATCGCCGTCCCTGGATAAAATGATGTTCAGATTCGGATTGTTATTTTGCTTTATTATTTCTCTGCAAATTGCTAAAGTGAGGTCTTTTTCTTTTACATTATTTTCAATAGCACCTGCATCTTCGCCCCCATGGCCGGGATCGATCACTACGGTTATAACCCGGCCACTATATTTTTCCGCCTGGGTTACATTCATTTTTAAAGTAAAGGCAAGGAAAACGATTGCGGCAACGGGCAATACAAGTAACCTGCTCACGTAGCTTACTTTGGGATTTTTATTTTTTGAAAACATGATCAATCTTCTTTTTATAGGTGAATGGAAAAAATGATTAGTTATGGAAAATTGTTTGCCGGGGTAAACCGTCTGCAACACAAGTTCAGCAAATGCACTGCTGTCATGATTTTCCAAAGCTTCTTTATCCGCGATGAATTCATGAATCATACTTAGCTCTTTTTGTATGAGCCAGTAAAAAGGGTTTATCCAAAAAAAGATCATGACGACGTTCATAAAAATCTTATCATAGGAGTGTTTTTCTCTTACATGTACCAATTCATGATTCAGTATTTGCTGGCCATATGTCGAAGAAATATCTATGGCCTCATTCCAAAAGATGTAATTGAAAAATGAAAACGGAGTGCCTTTCGCGTCAGATATGATAAAGTTTATGTCGTTCAGTTTCCTGACAGGTCGTTGTCGTTTTAGCCTAAAAATCTTCTCTATGCCGAACAATAAAAAGACAATAAAGATTAAGGTTATCACGATGTACATTAATCCTGCAATGTTGTAAATAGTTAACTGAAAATCGGAATGCCGGCTGTACCCGATAACGATCGCATCGCCACTGCTGATGGTTTGCAGTAAGTTTATTACGGTGCCATTCTCAGCATCGGCAGGACGAAAAATATTTATGGAGATAAAGGGAACAATCAACGACAATGTAACGGCTGCCAAAAGATAAAAACGGTTCCAGCGATGAAAAACCTTATTGCGGAGAGCCAATAAATAATAGCCATATAAAATTGCGGAACAAATGATCACTTTCAGGAAATAGATACCCAGCATTATCATTTTCGAAATATTTATTTTTCTTTTTTTAATTGCTTTAACAGCAATTCGAGATCTTCTATACTCATATTATTTTCTTTTACCATCGAAGAAACTGCATTGGCAAAAGAGCCGTCGAAATACCTTTTTACAAGAGACCTCATGCTGCCTTTGGAGTACGTGTCTTTATTTACCAATGAATAGTATTGATGGCTTCTGCCAAACACATTGATGCCAACAAATTTTTTATCCACAAGAATTTTTAAAATAGTAGCTACTGTGTTCTGGTGAGGTTTGGGATTCGGCAGTTCTTCAACAATCTCACGGAGGAAAGCTTTTTCGAGTTTCCAGATCACTTGCATTATTTGCTCTTCTGCTTTGGTCAATGTCTTCATGCGATCTTAATAATTTGGTTGGAGACCTAAAGTTAAACTAATTAATTAGTTTAACAACTAACTTATTAGTTTATTTTAATTTTTTTTTTGTAGGATATTTTTGTTGTAGATAAAATATAATTATAAAATTAACTTTGCCATGGTTTAAAAATTTGTGCTAACCACATAACAGACTTAAGAAAATGCTATGGCTGAAGAAATATTAGAATTGAGGAAGGCAAATATTTACCAGGGCGACTCGCTTATTTTAGGTGATGTGGATATCACGGTGATGAAGGGTGAGTTTGTATACCTTGTAGGGAAAACCGGAACCGGGAAGTCTAGTCTTCTAAAGACTCTTTACGGGGATCTTGGACTTAGAGAAGGCGACGGACAGGTAGTTGGTTATGACTTGCCTACCCTTGATTGGAAAAAAGTACCCTATCTCCGGAGAAACCTGGGAGTCGTGTTTCAGGATTTTCAACTTCTTACAGATAGAAATGTGAATGAGAACCTGAAATTTGTCTTAAAAGCTACCGGCTGGAAAGACGACAAATTGATGGATGAAAAGATTGCCGATGTGTTGGAAAAAGTAGGATTGAAAACGAAAGGATTTAAATTGCCTTTTGAACTAAGTGGGGGAGAGCAGCAGAGGGTGGACATCGCAAGGGCACTTCTAAATTCTCCACGTTTGATATTAGCTGATGAACCCACAGGTAATCTGGATCCGGAAACATCGGATGAGATAATGCAATTGTTATTTCATATCAGCAGGGATTATGGAACTGCCATTGTAATGGCTACCCATGACTACCGCGTGATTCACAAATTTCCTGCACGAACAATCAAGACCGAAAATGGTAAGGTGTTGGATAATGCTACCATATCCATTTCATAAGCGTTTTGGCGCTCTCTGTATTATTGTAAACAGCTTTTAAGAAGTGGTCTCTTTCAATTATGTCTTTCTCTGCAAAATTCTTTTGAAATAACGAAGAAATTAATTCTTTTAATTCGATGACGGAATTCGCTATAGATACCAGGGAATGTAATTCTGTGCCTGAAACAGCCTCGTTATTGGTGATTACAAATCTACCCTGGTAGAGTGCCTGGAGTAGCTTAATCTTTACGCCTGTTTGATTAAAGGAGGGCAATATATGTATTTGGGCTTTGCGTATAAGTTCGTTCATATCTTTTTCCGTAATATCATGCACCAGGCAGGTATTGTTATTTTTTTCTGCCGCTTTTTTTAAATGCGCAGAAGGGTTTTTGCCAGCGATCACCAGGGGGATATCCAGTGTATCAAAGATGTTTTCAAGCAGCCAGATCGCCGCTTTTTCATTTTCAGGAACCGACAAGTTACCGTGATAAAGGCAAAATGTACCTGTGCCTTCCATCGAAACTACTTTATCGAAGGGAAGAAACACCGGCAAATATTTTATACTATTCGAGCCAAATTCTGAAGTGTAGGTATTCATGTCGTCTTTGCTTACAGCTATAAACATCGCCTTTTGTGCGATTTTTTTTTCATAGTTATGTAAGAGCCGGCTTTCTATAATAAAATATAGTTTTTTATATAAATTTCTTTCAGCCGCCGCCAGCGCGCGATAGTATAGATATTCAGTATTATGCAACCTTACAAATATTTGGCGATTTTCCAGGAGGCTCTTATAAAGCGGCCATGTGCAATGAACGCCTTCCAACAATACAGGATATTGGTCCTTTTGTAAATTCGTTATCAGCCTATGTGAAATTCTTGAACTAACGATGTACGGTAGCCGAAAAGATAAAGAAGTTGCTTTTGACCTCCTGCGATAATAATTTACTTCCACGCAGTAATGGTTTAGCTCGGCGTGCTGACCTCTTCCATATTCAAAGCAGTGGAGCTTTATTTTTACGCCTTGCCGGTGGAGGGATTTTATTTTATAGAAAAGGTCAAAAACTCCTCCATAGTCAGGAGGGTAAGGAACATCGTGGCAAACTATATGAATGAATTTATTTTCGGATATCAATGGTGTATATATTAATTATAGAGTTTCCTTTACGCTATTCCTTCGATTCTTCTATAAAATTCAACTAATTTCTTTTCTTCATTTTGCCAGTTATAAACTTTCCTGGCCTGCAAGCAGTTTTTCTGCAGGCGCTCGTACAATTCTCTGTCCTCAAGCAAACGATTAAGTTGCCTGGCTATATTTCCCGCGGACAGGTCATCAATAAGTAGTGCAACTTCAAATTGCCCGTTAATCTCTTTGTATGCAGGATAATTTACACACAATTGAGGGACGCATGCATGCATATAGTCGAAAAAGCGGTTAGCCAGTGAAAAGTAATTGCTTAGCCCCTTATCATCGAAAAGAGTAATTCCAATGTATGCCTTTGCAGTGAACTGCTCAAGCGTTGCCGGTTCCATTTTACCCTGAAAGAAAATCTTGTCTTCTAAAATATTGTCTTTTACAAGCATCTTTGCTTGTTGGTAAAAATTGCCTTCACCGACTACCCATAATACTGCGTTGACCATTTGCATCGCCGGGATCAATGTTTCAAAGCTACGCCCTTCATTTACTGCGCCCTGGTAAAGTATTATGCAATCATCTTCATTTTCCGCTTCCGGCAAATCCTTCAAAACAGTAATACTTCTTATCACCTCATATTTTACCCCATACATTTTTTCAAATTCTCTTGCAATGGGAATGTTCACTGTATAGCCATTCCGAAATTTTGGAATACTAAACTTTTCAATCTTCTTCCAGGCTTTATAGATTTTTGGCCTGCTTACAATTTCCTTCATTTCGCAAAAAAGCTCGTGTGCATCAAAAACCCTTTTTATATTTTTCAGTTTGGAACAGGCCAATACCGGAAGAATGGTGTCAAGGTCTATTGCGCAAAGGCAATCACATTTTTTAAAAAGCAGGAAAACAAATAACCTGACATTGTACTCCACATAAAAAAATTTCCCCTTGGTGAAAAAACAGCTTAATCTTTTTTGACTAAATTCTTTTTTATCTAATGGGATGGATTTTTTTTCTTTTCGTCCTACCAGCAGGACTTTATGGCCTGCCCTGGAAAGGGAAGTACATATACGAATCATTCTTTGATCGTACGTCAGGTCGTTGGTCACCGTGAGACAGATAGTCATTGGTGTGTCAAATATAATTTTATTAATTGCATATTGAGTGTGATGAAAATTGCCAGGCTCTGCAAATAATTTTTATTTTCACTCCAGTGATTGCAATTGTAGCATACAAACATCCTGCTAAATGAATATTAATAAAGGAGAAACAGAGAGTAATGTTTTAATTCGGCCTGCCTTGCTAAGCGTTTTATGCATTCTTACATTTGTTGGCAGCAGTTGGACCATCGGAACCAATGCGTGG
>JBDSPQ010000017.1:0-2983 GCA_039930305.1 Ginsengibacter sp.
ATAAACTTTAATATCATTGGCCGCAAAAATATTGGCAGCGATTTCAGCAAATTCACGACTGTTATTTCGGCTATCATGCGCAATGGCTACTTTCACTTCATCGAAACATTGCTTCAGGTAATTAACGTATCCCTGGGTAGCCATTCCGACGGTATATTTATTCATTCTGTTAGTCCCTACGCCCATCACCCCGCGCAAGCCACCAGTGCCAAATTCCAGGTCGCGGTAAAACGCATCTTCCAGTTGAGAGGGCTCGTCTTTCTTTAAGCGGTTTATCTCGTCTTTCACAGACGAGTCATAATTTCCGGAAAGCCATTCATTAATCTTATTTTCAGTTTTTGCTTCCATATTTTTTCAATTTAAAGAATTCAATTTTATAATAAATCCGTTAAAACACATTACACGTATTTTTGCAATATATCATTATCCCGGCTATGAAAAAACTTAAGGCCTGCCTTTTTGTTTCAGTATTTTTTCTCTCATCTTTCACCATGCAAGCCCAGGGTAAACTTGTTTCGAAAGATTCACTGCGTCTTTCAGCGAATTTTAAAGATAATTCACCTGCACCTATTTATTATCCTTATAATAAAAAAAGAGTTAGCGCGATAACCGCAGTGAATATCGCTGGCTATGGAGGAGCCCTTGCAGGGCTGAATGCGGCATGGTATGCGAAACAGCCGCGATCAGGATTTCATTTTTTTAACGATAATGCAGAATGGCTGCAGGTAGATAAAACAGGACATGCCTACAGTGCTTACAGTGAGAGCCGTGCTAGTATGGAACTCTGGCGTTGGGCAGGCCTGCCAAGGAACCAACGCATTTGGATAGGCGGACTTACCGGGCTTGGTTACCAAACCGTGATCGAGGTCCTCGACGGCTTTGCTGACGAGTACGGCTTCAGCGTGGGTGATTTTGCGGCAAACCTGCTCGGCACGGGAATGTTTATGGCGCAGGAATTCGCCTGGGATCAGCAACGCGTGATGTTGAAATTTTCATTTCACAAAAGAAATTATGGCCAGGCCGATCTCAATCTGCGTGCGGATAAAATCTACGGCAAAACAGAAATAGAAAGATTTCTTAAGGATTACAATGCACAAACCTATTGGCTGAGTGCCAATATAAACTCATTAGTACCCGACATCAATTTTCCAAAATGGTTGTCGCTCGCCGTGGGCTATGGCGCTGATGGAATGTTTGGAGCCCGTAGCAATATTGCTGTGGACAAGACCGGAGCTGTCATTTTTGACCGCTCTGATATACGACGGTACCGGCAATGGTACCTGTCCCCTGATATAGATCTTACAAAAATCAAGACCAACAAAAAAGGTTTGAAAGTGTTGTTTTTTGTTTTAAGCGCGGTAAAATTTCCGGCCCCAACACTGGAATTTTCGAATGGAAATGTAAAGGGGCATTGGATTGTTTTTTAAATTTTACGGTATAGTTTTTAACCAGGCGTTTAGCACTTCCCCGTGCTGCGTTTCTACTATTACTTTTTCGTCTTTGCCGGTGGAGATGGACATTCCAACAAAGTCAGGATATACGGGAAATTCTTTATGACTCCTATCGACAAGCGCGAGTGTCTGCATTTTCCTCGGATAATAATCAAGAAATGGCTTTAGGGCATACAACAGTGTTTTACCGGTATTAGCAACATCATCAATGATGATGATCACCTTGTCATTGAAATCTATATCTCCCGCAATAGCAATTTTTTTTGGATCTTTTTTATCAAGGGTAATGGCAATCACCATAATCTCACCTTTAAATATTTTTTCCAGGTAACTTTTAATTTTATGGGCGATAATTAACCCACTCTCTTTGATGCCGGCAAGTAACAGTTGCTTTTCATCAATATTTTGTTCAACGATTTCATAGGCCATTCGCTGCATTTTTTTGGCTGCGGCAGCTGCAGTCAGGATAATGTTTGCATCGGGCATGATCTTTTTTTTATGAATATAATTACTACTTCCGTTTTGAACAATTAAACATTTCAAAACGTTACCTTAGCACCACAACTTTCACGATGCAAATGCTTCAGCAAATACTCTTTATCATACTTGCGGGGGGAGCTGTCTACCTGTTTTTTATTCAGTCTAAAAAAATTTACCGCAATATCAACCTCGGCCATGATGAAGATCTTTCGGACAATGCCGCAGGCCGATGGAAAAACGTATTGCTGCTGGCCCTGGGGCAAAAGAAAATGTTCCGTTACCCATTGGTAGGCATCATGCATTTTTTTGTTTATGCGGGCTTTATCATCATCAACATTGAAGTGTTGGAGATAGCGCTGGATGGCATATTCGGCACCCACCGCATATTTGCGGGAGCATTGGGAAGCTTTTATACTTTTTTGATAAATTTCTTTGAGATCCTTGCTATCACGGTCTTGGTGGCATGTGTCATTTTTTTTATAAGGAGAAACGGCCTCAGGCTTCATCGCTTTATGAAGCGTGAACTTGCCGGCTGGCCAAAAACAGATGCCAACCTGATCCTTATAACTGAGATCATTCTAATGTCGTTATTTCTCACGATGAATGGCGCTGACAGGGCCCTGCAATTGCAGGGATACGGGCATTATCAGGATTATGGAAATTTCTACATGTCTGGCCTGATGGCTCCCTGGATGCAAAACCTTTCCGCATCTACATTAGTGGCAATAGAACGCACCTGCTGGTGGCTGCATATCGCGGGCATTTTCGCTTTCTTAAATTATCTGCCCATCAGCAAACATTTTCATATTCTCCTTGCTTTTCCTAATACGTATTTCAAGCCGCTGGAACCAAAGGGCAAAATGGAAAACATGGAAAACGTTGCAAAGGAAGTACAATACATGTTCAAGCCTGAACTTGCACCAGCCAACGGGGAAGCAGACCCGCAAAGCTTTGGTGCAAAAGATGTATTTGACCTTAGCTGGAAAAGTCTTTTAGATGCTTATACCTGCACAGAGTGTGGAAGATGTACCGCCGCGTGCCCGGCAAATATC
>JBDSPQ010000018.1:0-2835 GCA_039930305.1 Ginsengibacter sp.
GAAACAGGGACAAAGTATGACCATCATCACCCAAACCCAACAGCACGAGATCAAAACTACTTATTGTATTTTTAAAATAGTGTTTTAGAATTTGCTGGTATTCACTGGCAGCAAACAGTGGCTGTATGTCTGTCCTCATCCTATGAACTTGTGCAGATGGAACATTTACAAATTGAAGTAGTTTATCATCGGCCATTTTTGCATTATTTCTTTCATCACCTGGCGGCACAAAACGTTCGTCACCCCAAAATACATGCACTTTAGCCCAATTGATTTTATCAGTATAATTTAAGGCCAGCTCACTATATAAGGCACCGGGAGTACTTCCGCCAGCCAATGCTATCGTAAATATTTCCTGGTGGTGCAGAGTGCTGCTTATAAGCTCAGAAATCCATTGGGCAAGTTCAGCATTGAGCTTTTCTTTATTCTCCGAAATAATCAATTTCATTTTTTCTCTTTTTTTGGAGGTAAGGTTGCCCAATTGTGCCCATCCCGTGCAATCAAGGCTTCGGCATCTTCAGGTCCCCATGAGTCAGGAGAATAATTAGGAAAATCCATTGGTTTCCGCTCCTGCCATATTTCGAGGATGGGTGTTACCACTTCCCATGCGGCCTCTACCTGGTCGGCACGCATGAATAAAGTAGCATCACCTTCCATCACATCATATAACAGTGTTTCATAAGCTTCAGGCTCTTCACCGTTATATTTATCCTTGTAGTTGAAAATCATATCGACTGGCGTCAGGATCATCGCCTGCCCCGGCCGCTTGGATTGAAACCTAAGGCAGATATCCATCTCTGGGGCAATCCCAATGGAAAGCCTGTTTGCACGCCATGTCTCAGCGGCTTCTTTTGGAAAAGCGAAATCAGGAGCCTGTTTAAATTGTATGGTGAGTGTGGTGCTTTTTTCGTGAAGATGCTTGCCTGTTCTTACATAAAAAGGGACGCCTTGCCAACGCCAATTATCGATATAAAATTTTACTGCCGCAAAAGTCTCGGTATTAGAATCGGGTGATACATTTTTTTCTTCACGATAGCCCACAGCCTGCTCTCCCTTGATCCATCCCGCCCCATATTGTCCCCTTGCAGCATATTGCTGCACCTCATCGCGACGGATCTTCCGAAGCGCATGAAGCACATCTACTTTTTTGTTTCGGATTTCATTCGCATTAAATGATACAGGCGGCTCCATGCCTATCATACACAACAATTGAAGGATATGATTCTGCACCATGTCCCGAAGGGCGCCCGACGTTTCATAGTAACCGCCCCTACCTTCCAGGCCTACAGTCTCAGACGCAGTGATCTGTACATGGTCGATAAAATTTCTGTTCCAGATCGGTTCAAATAATGCATTCGCAAATCTTAGCGCCAGAATATTTTGTACAGTTTCCTTGCCGAGATAATGATCTATGCGGAAAATTTGTTTTTCGTCGAAAGAATCAGCCAGCATTTTGTTCATCTCCCTTGCACTTTTAAGATCATGCCCGAAGGGTTTTTCCACAACAATCCGGGTACAGGCAGTGTCCTTGCAGAAATGTAAAGCAGACAGGTTTTTAACAATCTCTGGTACCAACTGCGGCGCAACAGCCAAATAAAATATTACATTGGGCCGCTTACCATAGGCAGCTTCTTTGTCGCCGGTTATTTTTACAAATTGGTTATAGTCCTTCGCATTTTTTATGTCCATTTGAATATAACTGGTATGTTCAGCAAAATCTTTCCATTGCCGGGCATTGCCTTTTCTTCTTGAAAATTTTTCTATGCCCTTTTTGAGATGGTTGACGAATTCGCCTTCCGCGTACTCCGAGCGTGAAATGCCTACCATATCAAAATGATCGGGCATTGCTTCGTCCATAAAAAGGTTGAATAAGGCAGGAATTAGCTTCCTGTATGTAAGGTCTCCGCTGCCTCCGAAAATAAAAATAATGGCTGGAGAGATTTTTTTATAGTCTAGCATTTTTTTTAGTTGGTGTCTATAGGCTTTGTGGATACTGTTTCTTCGGCGGTTTCCCATTCAGTATGAAATACGCCATCCATATCAGTCCGTTGATAAGTGTGTGCCCCAAAAAAATCACGTTGCGCCTGCACAAGATTGGTAGGTAAAAAGGAACGCCGATATGCATTAAAATAATTTAGTGATGACATAAGGCCCGCGGCGGGATAATTATTCAATGCAGATAGGGACACTACATTTTGAATACCTTCTATTTTACTCATTAATAACCTGGCAATATTTTCATCAAGCAACAGGTTTTTAAGATTTTCCTTTTTGAATGCAGTTTTGAAGTGATCAAGTAGGGCAGATCGGATGATACATCCACCCCGCCATACGCTTACGACTTCCGGCATAGGGATGTCCATCTTTAGTTCTGCAGAGGCGGAGCTTAGTAAAGCTAGTCCCTGGGCATAGCTTACCACGGTAGCGAAATATAATGCGTCATGCAGTTGCTTTTCAAACTCCTGCCGCCCCACATCTATTTTTGTCATTTTTGTTTCATAAATATTGGAAGCATTGTTTCTTTCATGAATAAGTGACGATAAATTCCTCATCATGACTGCGGCATCTATTGAAGGAATGGGCATAGGCAAATCCAAGCCCTCCTGAGAAGTCCATTTTCCGGTACCCTTGGCTCCTGCTTTATCCAGTATGCTATCCAACAGAAAACGATCTTCTACCTTTTCATCTTTCATAGTGAAAATAGCTGTAGAAATTTCAAGCAAAAACGATTTCATCTCTCCCCTGTTCCAATCATCAAAAACGCGATGTAGTTCTTCCATCGTGTATCCTAATCCGTTATGTAATAAATCATAGCACTCACTAATCAGTTGCATG
>JBDSPQ010000019.1:0-9392 GCA_039930305.1 Ginsengibacter sp.
AAATATAGTCTTTTAAAAAATAATATCAAAAGTCAGAGATACGGCATCACGTACTATCGTCACTTTTGCCGGATCTCCTTTTTTATATTTCCCCAGAGCCTCCATGTAAGAGTAAAGGTCGTGGATGGGCATTTCATCTAAAGCTGTAATTACATCGCCAGCCAGAAATCCAGCTTTTTGAGCTGCCTTTCCATCAACGATGGCATCTGCCCTTACCCCATTTCCGCTATATGTATAATCGGGCATTATGCCCAGGCTTACAGAAAATCGGGGATTATCCATCTTTGGTTCTTTCGTTTTAGAAAAGGCCAGCTTATCCATCTTGTTGGTTGCTGCTACTATCTGATATATGTATTTTATCACCTGCAGTTCCCCGATAAAATTTATTTTTTCTGTGTCATCGGTAGGCTTATGATAGTCGCTGTGCAATCCGGAGAAAATGAATAATACCGGAATATCTTTAAGATAAAACGATGTATGATCACTTGGCCCGATGCCACTGGAATCCAGACTTATCTTAAAAAATCTTTCTTTTCCGGGGATTATTTTGCCCCAGCCGGGCGAAGTGCCAATACCACCGATAATAAGTCTCCGCGAAGAATCGTTCACCCTTCCGACCATGTCTGCATTGATCATATAATTTCCTTTCTCCAGATCAATAGTAGGATGAGCAGTGAAATATTTGGATCCATACAGACCAAGCTCTTCACCTGAGAAACAAATGAACAGGAAGTTGTAATTTTTTAATTTTGATTTCTTTATCAATCTTGCCAGCTCTATAATAGCCGAAGTACCACTGGCATTATCATCAGCTCCGTTATGGATCGCCCTCTCGCCTGTCCAGAGTGAATTATGATCTTCCCCATAGCCAAGGTGATCGTAGTGGGCGCCAAGGATGATAGTACCTGACGCATTGTTATCGATGTATCCTATTACATTGTTGCCCGATTCAACCTTATCACCAAAAGCAACAGTCAGATTGATATCCAGGCTGGCAGATCCATCGTGCAAGTATCTCCTGGCTGCCTGGTTGGAAAGATATATAACAGGGATGGTTACCTTATTTGCGTCCGAATATTTATTAAAGACCGGCTCTTCATATTGTTCGTCTGAATTATATACAAAAACAGACGAAGCTCCTTTATGTGCAAAATCTTCCGCTTTATTTTTTATTGCCTTTTCTAAATCAAAGTGTGGGTTGTCTTTCTCATTTTCTGTCAAATCCCTGAGATCAAGAAACCACGGAGTTCCATTTTCCTTGAAGGCTGGGGAGGCTACAGCTTCGAGTGATTTTTCCGCGCTGAAAAGGAATGGGAAAAAATCTTTTTCCCTGATCAGTTCATCATTATTAATGGTAAGGACAGTCGCTGGTGAGATTTGTTTGCCTTCATTTACTTCGAACTTTTGTAAATAAGTATCATTATCACCTTTTGGAACCAGATTTATATTTTTAAACTGAGCCGAAATATATTCTGCTGCAAGTTGTTCTCCATGTGAGCCGGTACGCCGGCCTTCCAGGCTATCACTCGCCAGATAGCCAATTTCCCTTTTAAGATTTTGAATAATTTCTTTGTCGGACTTGCTTAATTTTTGTGCCGGAAGCAATTGCGTGTAGAAAAACAGGAGAAAAAAAGAATATTTCATCAGGTAATGTTGTTCGGTGCAAATCTACTATGAATAAGTCAGGTGACTTTGTTTGGTTAAAGAGATCACAAGGTTTGTATTGGTTGCACAGAAATTTTCAGAAAAATTATTTAACACCCTTCCCTATCTGGAAAGTATAAATGCCCTCCTCAAAGGAAAATCTGTTTACTGAAATCGTAAGTTTGGCGGGTTGTTTCAGTTTAATTTTACAGACTATCAAATAAGCATTTGAAAAAACTTGTCAATATAGCCCTCGTCGGAAATCCTAATAGTGGTAAAAGCTCTCTATTTAATTCGCTCACCGGACTTAATCAAAAAGTTGGAAACTTTCCGGGTGTGACAGTTGATAAAAAAACGGGTACCAGCAAAATATCAGAAAGTATCACCGCGAAAGTTATTGATCTGCCGGGCATGTACAGCCTGTATCCAAAGCGGGGAGATGAATGGGTATCCTACAAAGTGCTTATGGGCCAGGACGCTGATACAATAGCCGATGTGATCGTCTTGGTGGCGGATGCCTCCAGTCTTAAAAGAAACCTTCTTTTTTGTTCGCAAATAATTGACCTGAAGAAACCGGTGGTGGTGGCATTGACTATGCTGGACATTGCTAAAAAAAATAATATTCTTTTAGACATCGCGGGTCTTGAAAGAGAACTCGGTGTGCTGGTAGTACCGATAAACCCAAGAAAAAATAGGGGAATTACGCAGTTTTATAAGGCGATTGAGCAGACGATTTTAAATCCTGAGCAATTAGCCGATCGTGACTTTCTAAACAGCAAAGCGCTTGCCCCGGAAGCTATAAAATCCTTACAAAAAGTGATTCCGGAAATTAGCGATTACAGGGCGATACATTATCTTATAAATCATGAACACTTTTCATTTGAACCTGATATACAGGAAGCGATTGAAAATATAGAAACAACAAATGGTTTCAATCCGGCAAAAACTCAGGCAGAAGAAATTCTGCAACGGTACAGCCGGATAAAATCCATAATGAAGCAGACGGTAGTAGAGGCAGACCCATTGCAAAAAGCCCTTTTTACCCAGAAGCTTGACGATATATTGCTCCATCGTACCTGGGGCTACGTCATCCTGTTCGGAGTCTTGTTTGCACTTTTTCAAAGTATCTTTTTGGTAGCACAATATCCCATGAATTTTATTGAATGGGTATTTAGCGAGCTGGGAGGCTTCCTGGGAAACATTATGCAGGAAGGATGGTTTAGTAATTTGCTCATCAACGGGGTACTCGCTGGCCTCAGCGGAATACTTGTTTTTGTGCCTCAAATAATGATTTTGTTTGCCCTGATTACCCTGCTGGAAGATACGGGTTATATGGCCCGGATAAGTTTTTTAACGGATAGGGTTATGCGAAAAGCCGGGCTGAACGGTAAAAGTGTAATGCCAATGATTAGCGGACTTGCCTGTGCAGTGCCGGCTATAATGAGCGCCCGCAATATTGAAAACAAAAAAGAGCGCCTGCTGACTATTATGTGCACTCCACTTATGAGTTGTAGCGCCAGGTTGCCTGTTTACACCATTCTGATCGGTCTTATTATCCCGAATAAAATGTTCCTTGGGTTTATTAGTTTGCAAGGGATGGTAATGATGATGATGTATCTTCTCGGAACAGTAATGGCTCTCCTATCCGCTTACGTGATGAAATGGTTTATTAGATCAAAAGAAAAAAGTTTTTTTATTTTAGAATTGCCGGTGTACAGATCACCACGCTGGAAGAATATGGTATATACCATGATTGAAAAGGCGAGGGTATTTGTATATGATGCAGGAAAAGTAATCATGGTCATAAGCCTGTTGCTATGGGTATTAAGTTCTTTCGGTCCATCGAAAAAAATGGATGCCGCCACTTCAAAATACGATCGACAGATACAGCAGTCTCCATCCCAAACAAAAGAACTTAATAAGCTAAAAAAGACTGCATTGCTTGAATCTTCTTATGCGGGGATTCTTGGAAAATTTATCGAGCCCGCAATAAAGCCTTTGGGTTATGATTGGAAAATTGGCATTGCCCTGATCACATCCTTTGCAGCAAGGGAAGTATTTGTCGGTACTATGGCTACCCTGTATAGTGTTGGTGAAGGTAAAGATGAGGACAATGCTACTTTAAGGGAAAAGATGAGTGCAGCGGTGTGGCCGGACGGAAGAAAAGTTTATACGATGGCGACAGGAATGTCATTACTTGTTTTTTATGTATTGGCTATGCAGTGCATGAGCACTCTAGCTATAGTAAAAAGGGAAACAAAAAGCTGGAAATGGCCGGCCATACAGTTGGCCTATATGACCGGTTTAGCTTATGTAATGAGTTTGCTTTTCTACAATATTTTTTTATAATTCGCTAATTGAAAAAAATCACCAACGGACTGAATTATATATTCCATTTTTGACCTGCGGATAAATTCTTTGGTACAGTTCAGTTAAAATGTCTTCCTTATTTGGTATCCTGAAAGTATTGCTACCAAGCATGGACAGTTCGCTGCCTGATAAAGCCCGTTGATCACCACGATAGGTAGCATACTCCTGTTGCCAGTTGAACTGTGAAGTATATCTTTTCGAATCTACTGTGTTTCGTGTAGACGCATCCGTTACCCTGCTTTCCAGGTCTCCGGTAGCAGTAAAATATTTCCTGGTTATATAGAGGGTTCCGGTAACAGTTTGATACAGTGTATGACCCGAAGTATCTGCACCAATCTGGATTTGACGGCTCACATTCCTGGAATAATTAGAAGTGTAGGGATAAGGAATATCAAGATTTACCCAAGTTAAGTCTACAAACAGATCAGAAGTTATGTCAGATCTTTGAGCCTCCCAGTCTGTATAAAACCGGGCTGAGCCACTTTTTGTGTAATCACCACCTAAATCCCTCACGAGATTTCTCTGCAGATAATCGTCGTTGAAACTATTGCCGTACCTGTTCCATCCTATGTTGCTGTAGTAAGAAGAATTATCATTCACCGGATTTACCACCACATTAAGAAGACTGTTTTGGAATGCCATTTCTTTCTTCTTTTTTGAATCTTTATAACCCGGTACAAAACCTTCGGCCATTTTAAAGGCTTCATAGGCATTGCGGTAGCTTTCCTTATCATTGTTCTGAAGCTGATTTTGTCCTATGCTATAATAATCACTTGCTGCGTGTTCTCTAACAGCCTCCATCCTGGCAGTGTAGTCAGGTGCATCCAGTATTCCCTTAGCCGCCGCCGAACCATTTATTACATTGGTAAGCTGCTGGAGTGCTTCATATTCCCGGATAATTTTGCTCCATTTATCAGCCTCTGCAAGGGTAGCATATACTTCTATATTGTCGAGGTGAAGCGTGGAAGCCTGTCGGTACAGGTTGCTGAGAGTCTGCTCTGCGTTTTCGCCTGACGAGTTTTTATTAATCTTTTTAATAGCGGCAAGCAAGTTCCTGTCTTCCGGGGTATTAGCAATTGTACTCCGGCTGGTACTACAGGAGGTGTAAATAAACAAAATGGATATCAGGATGATTAAATAATTTTTCATTATCATTTTTTTTAGTAAGACGCTTTTATGCACAAACACACTTTTAAAAGATAGTTAATTTACCATTGATTAGTTCTCTCTCATCAGACTGATAAATTGTTCAAATTTTACCGATCAACCGATTCTAACTCCACTTATAATTTTTCAAAAAAAATAAAAATTATTAAGATGAGTATAATTAAATAATTATCAACTACTTACAAGAAAACCTAGTAAGTTTATAAACAGCTACCTTAAAAAAACAGGTATTATGTATTGCATAGTATTTAATTTCTGTATATCTTTGATTCAGAATTTTAAAAATGAAAACTTCTACAGCTAAAATTTAAAACATGAATATCGACAATACAGCGAGCCAGATGCGTAAGGGAGTTTTGGAATTTTGCATTTTATCGATCATTAAATTAGGAGAAGCCTACCCAAGTGACATTATTGATAAAATGAAATCGGCCAATCTCCACATATTAGAAGGTACACTCTACCCTTTGTTGACCAGGCTCAAGAATGCAGAGTTTCTTACTTATAGGTGGGTAGAAAGCAACAGTGGGCCGCCAAGAAAGTACTTCTCTCTTACTGAAAAGGGCGCAACATTTTACAGTGAACTTGAATCGACATGGCTTGAGCTTGCGAATGCAGTAGAAGCAATTACAAGTAAACAATAACCCATTACAATCAACTTCAACAATTAATAAATTGAATTAGTCATGAAAAAAGTAATTAATATAAATTTCCAGGGAAGTGTAGTTCCGATAGAGGAGTCATCGTATGAGTTGCTGCAACAATACATTGAAAGTCTTCGGGTATATTTTGCAAATGAAGAAGGAAAAGACGAGATAATAAACGATATAGAGAGCCGGATAAGCGAGCTGTTCCAGGAAAAGTTAAAGAGCGGTTCTACCTGCATTACAGATGAGGATGTGAATGTCATATTCCAGAATATGGGTCGGCCAGAAGATTTTGAGGAGGCTGAAGTTGGTGAAAAAACAATGTCGGAAGGTGCAGGAACTTATACCGATACGGGCAGTGCAAGATTTAGTCTGAAAGGAAAGAGGCTTTACCGGGACGAAAATCACAAGATACTTGGCGGTGTGTGCAGTGGAATTGCTGCATATCTTGGTATCGATCCTGTAATCGTGCGTGTGTTGTTTATTATTTCAGGCATTGGCTTCCTGGCTTACATTTTACTCTGGATATTTGTTCCGGGCAGCAATGTTTTGGTGAACGGTGCGCGCAAAAGGCTTTATAGAAATCCTGATGCAAAAATAATAGGTGGCGTATGTAGCGGGATGGGAAGCTACTTTAATGTGAATCCCTGGATTCCGAGGGCTTTTTTCCTGATTCCATTTATTTCTTTCTTTTTTCGCTGGGGTCATTTCGGGCCTTTAACATTTCCTAATTTTCTCAGTTTCTCGTTCAGTCCCGGCACTTTGATCATCTACATCATTCTTTGGCTCGTTATCCCGGAGGCGCTTACCACATCTGAGAAACTGGAAATGAAAGGCGAAAAAGTAGATCTTAATTCTATTAAAAATTCAGTAGTACAGGAAATGGAAGGCGTAAGGGAAAGGGTAACAAAAATGAGCCAGGACGCAGGCAGCAGGGCAAGGGAGAAAAGTGGAGATATGGGAAGGGAAGTGAAATATGCAGCAAAAAAAACTACCGGGGCTATCGGCAATATAATAGTAACACTTTTTAAAATTTTCGCTTATTTCATTTTAGGATGTATCGCATTAGCCTTGATCGTCGCGCTTTTTTCTCTTGCAATCGTTTCTATAGGCTTGTTTCCCCTGAAAGATTTTGTATTGAATGACGGTTGGCAGAGCGTTCTTGCCTGGGGCACGTTAATATTCTTTATAGGAGTACCGGTCGTTGGAATAATCACTTTTATTATAAGAAGAATTGCCAGAATTAAAAGCCATAATCGCGTGATACGGTATTCCTTTTTAGGACTGTGGTTCCTGGGAATTATTTGCTTTGTTTCTTTATTAATTTCTACTGCCGGAGATTTTAGGCGCACTAGTTCTGCAAATGAACAAATGATCCGCCTTGACAGTCCCCAGGTTGCAAGTCTGGAAGTAAACTCATTGGATTACAACAGGTATAACCGTAATAATAGCTGGTTCAGGCTAGAGCCCTTTGCCACCTTTGATGACGACACAGCTTATATTGGCAACGTAAGACTAAGAGTGGAGAAAGCTGTGGCGGATAGTTTTCAGGTAGGTGTCATGAAAATGTGCAATGGTAAAACAAGACGATATGCAGATACGCTCGCATCTCTTATAAATTATAATGTGTTTCAAAGAGATTCTTTTTTGATGATTGATCGTGCCATTGCGATCAATACTACCGATAAATTTCGTAATCAAAATGTGATGGTAGTAGTATATGTACCAGTTGGGAAGCATATCAAAATAAATAAGAATTTAAGAAACAGCAGGAACATTAGAGTTGAGGGACCATGGCACGATGATAACTGGTACGATTGGGATGACGATAACTATTATTTCCAATATGGAGTAGAATATATTATGCAGGAAGATGGGCTATACACCTTATCAGGAATACGGGCGGGTGATTACGAAAAATACCAAAATGACTGGCAGTCGGAACAGGATGAAAGAAGAAATAATAACCATCGCAATTCCAATGATGACAGCTATCGTTATGATCAGCAGACCGAAGTTGATTCACTTAGAATAATCAAAGAAAAAGAAATGGAAGAAATTCAAAAGTCGGTTGACAGCTTAAAAAGCGTGAAAGAAAAGCAAATTATGAAAATGAGGGACTCTCTGCGGCAGGCCAAAGAAAAGCTGGAGCAGAAGCTGGAAAAATTAAATGACAATGCTATTTCAGAACAGGCTTCTTACAGAAAAGGCATTCCCGAAAACTCGTTTATCATGCATATATAATTTTATCATCTTTTTCGGTTGAAGTTGAATAAAGAGGGCTTCATGCGTAAGCATGAGGCCTTCTTACTTTTAGGCCAGAACATCAATGGATAACGCAAACTTTCGCTAACAATTCGTTCCCGAAATAGTTTCCTTCCTCCGGAAACAAGAAAAAATTCTGTACGGCTATTTCATCTAAATTTGCCACTTAAAAAATGAAGAGTACTCCCTTTACACAAAAACATATTGCTCTCGGAGCGAAAATGGCTGAGTTTGCGGGGTATAACATGCCTATAAGCTATACCGGAATAAACGATGAGCATATTGCCGTGCGCAACAATGCCGGTGTCTTTGATGTAAGCCACATGGGAGAGTTTATACTGAAAGGAGAAAAGGCATTGGGACTTATTCAAAAACTAACATCGAATGATGCCGGCAGTTTAGTAAAAGGCAAAGCGCAGTATAGTTGCCTTACAAATGAGGAGGGAGGAATAATAGATGATCTTATAATTTATTGTATAGAAGAAAACAAAGTCTACATGCTGGTAGTCAATGCCGCGAACATTGAAAAGGATTGGAACTGGATTAAACTGCATAATAGCGATAATGTTGAAATGCATAATATCTCTGACAAAACCTGCCTCCTCGCGATTCAAGGGCCTACCGCAACCAAAATTCTTCAGCCTCTTGCTGAAATGGATATTATGAACCTTAAATATTACACTTTTGTCAAGGGCAAATTTGCCGGAGTGGCAAATGTAATGATAAGCGCTACAGGTTATACCGGCTCAGGCGGCGTGGAAATTTATTTTGAAGATATAAATGATCATGCTTCCTTAATATGGGATAAAATATTTGAGGCGGGAAAAGATAAAGGACTAAAACCGGTAGGACTTGCCGCCCGGGATACACTTCGTTTGGAAATGGGCTTCTGTCTTTATGGTAATGATATTGATGACAAAACCTCGCCCATAGAAGCCGGGTTAGGTTGGATAACTAAATTTTCCAAAGATTTTATTGCTAAAGAAATTCTGGAAGAGCAAAAGGCTAGGGGTACTAAAGTAAAACTGGTAGGACTGGAAATGATCGAAAAAGGCATCCCCCGCGGACATCATGAGATTAAAGACAACGATGGGGCCACCATCGGGCATATTACCAGCGGCACACAGTCACCCACACTACATAAGGCTGTAGCCATGGGTTATGTTCAGTCCAGGTACTCCAAAATTGATACAGAAGTTTATATAAAAATCAGGGATAAACTGCTTACCGCGAAAGTTGTGAAAATGCCATTCGAATAATAACAGGAACCGCTTTGGCCAAAATGAAATTCAGATGATT
>JBDSPQ010000020.1:0-2615 GCA_039930305.1 Ginsengibacter sp.
CATTTATAAGACGTCTTCTATTGGTAGCCTCTAATAAGCGAACAATCTAAAGAATCTACAGAATAAGTAAATGGTGGAGACCTCGAGAATAGTTGAAGATTTAAGTCCGGAGTCAGAGATGAGAGAGATTGTTTTCGATAAACCTGCTTTTATACTCCTTCGGAATTACACCGACAATCTTTTTAAAATGCCGGTAGTAATTTGATAAATTATCAAAACCGCTTAAGTAGCAGATCTCCGAAATATTGTAATCATCTTCCATAAGCAATCTGCAGGCATGCCCGATCCTTATCTCCGTGACATAATGGGAAAATGTTTTCCTGGTGTGGTATTTAAAATATCGCGAAAAAGATGCTACACTCATATTCAACTTAGAAGCTATTTCTTCGATATATATTTCGTTAGTATAGTTCTCCATGATGAATTGCAATACAATATTTATTCTGTCGGTATCATAACTATTGCTGGCAGTGAAGCTGCTGGAAAGGATATATTTCAACTCATTGCTTGAGGATAGAAATACCAGTATGTCTAATAAACTTAATAACCTTTTTGTCGGAAGAGCATTCTGCATTTCGATCAATCGCTGTTTTACATATTCATTGGCTTTTCCCTGTATATCAAAACCTAAAGCAGATTTATCTAACAGCCTCCTGACAAGTTTCATTTCAGGTAAATCAAAAAATGCATTGCCTGCAAAGTCATCAGTAAAATGAATAAAAATGGATTTTGCAACAAGCCCTTTCTTTTTTATAATACCTCTCACTATTTCTATAAAGGTGAGGAATGTTTGGTCCAATCAATGCAAGGTTTCCGTCAGTAAAATGACTTACATGATCACCTATAAATCGGGTGCCTTCTGCTTTATCAATTAATACCAGTTCATATTCTTTGTGAAAATGCCAGGGTTTGTCAAAATAATTGCACTCCCAGCACATATATAAAAATGAACAGTCCGCAGATAACGGAAGCTTGTGAAATTGTGGACGCATTGACAATACGACTTTAATGCCGGGACCATGAATTAAACAGTATTGGTTTCCATCCGCTAATTTGAGTATATATTTTCCTAAATAAAATTTAAATTTAGCAAGAATCGAAACTTAATTAGTACAATGGCCTTTAATTACTATCGTTCCCCAAGGCAACAGGAGCATTTAAGGCCCGCCCGCCTTTATACCTTTATTGTTTTTAAATGATAGAATTTATCTGGCGGTTGCATTTTTTTTATCATGCAATTTCCCGAAACTTATTTTATAACTCGGTAAAATTATATTTGCACTATGCTTACAATCAGTCACCGTGGTATGTCCATGCCAGCTTCACCAATACGGAAGCTGGTGCCCTTTGCCGAGACGGCAAAACAAAGGGGTATTAAGATTTATCATCTTAACATAGGACAGCCGGACATAGAAACCCCACCACAAATTTTAGCAGCAGTAAGAAATTCGCACTTTAAAGTATTAGCCTATAGTCACAGTGCCGGGAATGAAAGTTACCGCAGAAAATTAGTCGAATATTATCAGTCCGTTGGTGTCGAAATAACACATCATGATATCCTGGTTACGACCGGGGGTAGTGAAGCTATTTTATTTGGTTTTATGACCTGCATGGATCCGGGCGATGAAGTAATTATTCCTGAGCCTTTTTACGCAAATTACAACGGCTTTGCAGTGGCTGCAGATGTGGCTGTAAAACCAGTAACCTCTTCGATCAGGAATGGCTTTGCACTTCCCCCAATAGAAGAATTTGAAAAAATAATTACAAACAGGACAAAGGCCATCGTAATCTGTAACCCTAATAATCCAACCGGCTATTTATACAGCAAAAAGGAGATGGAAACATTAAAAGACATTGTAATAAAGCATAATCTTTTTCTCTTTTCCGACGAGGCTTACAGGGAATTTTGCTATCACGGAAACCACATCAGCGCCATGCAGCTTACAGGGGCTAATGAACATGTAGTGATGATGGATACTATTAGTAAAAGATATAGTGCTTGTGGAGCAAGGATTGGTGCATTCGTTACTAAAAATAAATTGGTTTTACAGACAGCTCTTAAATTCGCACAGGCAAGGTTAAGTCCGCCTGAGTTCGGCCAGATACTAGGTGAAGCTGCACTAGACTTACCGCCTGATTATTTTACCGGCACCAAGGCTGAATACAAGTTGCGCCGGGATTTATTAGTAAAACGGTTGAATGCCATGCCGGGTGTCTATTGCCCGGAACCCGGCGGAGCTTTCTATGCAATGGCTTCTTTACCTATTGAGGATACGGATATTTTTTGCCAATGGCTTCTTGAGTCTTTTGATTACAATGGTGCTACCATAATGCTTGCACCCGCCACCGGATTCTATGGAACCAAGGGACTTGGTAAAAATGAGGTAAGGCTCGCTTACGTATTAAATACTCAGGATATTAATGCTGCAATGGACTGCCTGGAGCAAGCGCTGAACGTTTATCCGGGGTCCAGTATTAAATAATATTAAAAAATCCCCTTTTTGGGGGGATGATTTAAGTATCGAGGAGCAGACTTGAACTGCCGACCTTCGGGTTATGAATCCGATGCTCTAACCAGCTGAGCTACCTCGACATTTTGGGCGGCAAAGATAATG
>JBDSPQ010000021.1:0-3630 GCA_039930305.1 Ginsengibacter sp.
CGCGCTGCTAAAGGCGCCGCCATCAATCCGCCCACGATCAGACCGGCAATATCTAATAAAGGAAGGCTTTTTAAAAGAATAAAAAAAGTAATAGAACTGGTAAGGACTACAAAAAACTCTGCAAGGCAAACTGATCCTATCACATACCTGGCGTTTTTTCTTTTCGAAATTAAAGTGCTTGTGACTAATGTACCCCATCCGCCGCCTGCATACGAATCCATGAAGCCTCCGATAGTAGCCAGCCAGCCAGCCTTTTTTATTTTACCCGTAGTTGGTGTTTTCCTGAATGTTTTTTGTAAAATAAAATAGCCGAGGTAAAGTGTGTAGATGGATAATGGGATGCGGACGTACGAAACATATTTCTGGCTGAAATAAGCAAGCGTTGCCCCTATAACCGCACCTATAATTCCGGGCACAACCAATGTCCTGAATAGCTTCTTGTTGATATTTCCAAACCGGTGATGACTATAGCCGGAAACGCCGCTTGAAAACACGCGGGCCGAGTGTACCCGGCTGCTCACGATAGCCGGGTTCACACCGTTTGCAAGCAGAAAAGTTGTGGAGATGGTGCCGTATCCCATACCCAGCGATCCATCTACAAGTTGCGCGATGAAACCCGTGATAAACATTATGATGAAAGTCTTCGTATCAATGTAAGCGGGTATAGATTTTATTCCATCTACGAGGCCGGCCATTGGAATGTAGGATAAGACTCCATGTCCAATGATCATAAAGCAGAAGGCGAACAGGCACCATTTCACTATTTTTTGCCATTGCTTTGCATCCTGCTTATTCGCCTTATCCAGCGTGATTTGTTTGGCAGCCAGTACGTTGGTTATATTGTTTAGCTTAATGACTTTCTCGGCAAAATCTCCATTCATACCGTTCCGGATGATTTGCATATTCTCCAGGACATTTTCAATTTCGCCCGGTAACAATTCATTTATTTGGTCTTTAATCCTTTTCGCTATAGTGGGTGATTTCCCATTCGTTGAAATAGCAATTTTCAGGTTACCCTTTTTTACAATAGAACTCAAATAAAAATCACACAGGTCAGGTTTATCGGCTACGTTTACCAGCTTGCCATTCAGGTGGGCCTCGTCCCTTATTTTTACGCTAACCGGGATGTCATTTACAGCAGCGATAATAATGTCCGCTTTCTTTATATCATCAACCGTATATGCTCTTTGTTCGATAATTATCGCGGGAAGACCTGCGGCCAATTCATAAATTTGATCCAGAATAGTGATGCCTACCAGATGGATATTAGTTGCCGGTGAATTGGCTGCTACCGCCGAAAGTTTTTCAAGCGCTACATTTCCTCCGCCGATAATCAGTAATTCCAGCGTTTCAAGCTTCAAGAAGACGGGGAATAGCATGTTTCCCTCCGTTGCAGAAATATCTTTTTTCTCTTCTGTCATCTCAAATTTTATTAGATTTCTCTGAACCTCATCTGCCCGTCAAAATTTACGGACCATTTATCGCTTGGGGTAACGTTGCTAGAGTATCCTGACCAAAGTATATTTAGATGTTCGGTCCTGTTTTGGCCGAATATCCGCTCAGAAGGTATGAACAGAAAAATAGCGGGATATTTCTGGGGATTCATTTGAGTCTTTGATCAGTTTAATGATGCGGGCTGAAAGTTTAATTTTCTGTACGAATAATCGCCAAAGGTCTCATTGTTCTCCCGCTCATTTTTAAAGGCTTCAAACCATCCGTCCAATTCATTTAATATCGCTTCTTCCTCAAGGCTTTCTTTATAAATGCTGTTTAGCCGGAGCCCTTCGTGGTCTCCGCCGAGATGCATATTATAGGTGCCTGGCCCGGTACCGACGAAACCTATTTCTGCATTATAAGATCTTGCGCAACCATTTGGACAACCAGTCATCCTGATGATGATCTCTTCATTCTCTAATTGGTATTTGCTGAGAAGCTTTTCAATTTTTGAGATAAAATCGGGCATATACCGTTGTGCTTCTGCAAGCGCGAGAGGACAGGTCGGGAACGCCACACAGGCCATTGAATTTTTTCTGATGGCTGAAGCATTATCCGTGTGCGCGATAATTTTAAATCTTTCTAAAATCGAGTTTATTATTTCTTTGTCTCCTTCTTCAATATCGCTAATAATGATGTTTTGGTTTCCGGTAAATCTGAAACTTGCCTTACCTGCCCGGGCCACTTCCAGCAGCGCAGATTTCAAAGCAACAGTTTGATCATCCAATATCCGACCATTTTCTACAAAAGGTGTGTAATACCATTTCCCTTCATGGTTTTGCAACCATCCATAATAATCTTTCCTGTCATTAAAAACGAAAGGTCTTGGTTTTTCCAGCCGGAAGTCAAGTCGTTCTTCTACCTTATCCCTGAAGGTCTCAACGCCGAGCCTGTCGACCGTATATTTCAGCCGCGCAAATTTCCTGTCTGAGCGGTTGCCGAAATCTCTCTGGACAGTCAGTATCTCGTAAATTGTCCTCATTGTTTTTTCTTCACTGTCTGCAAAACCGATCACTGTTCCGAGACGAGCATACGTTTGAGCATTACCGTGAGTAGTAGACAATCCACCGCCAATGGCAATATTAAAGCCCAACAGTTGATCATTTTCAATAATAGCAATTAGCCCTATATCATTTGTGAAAACGTCTACATCATTATTTGGTGGAATTGCAATGCCAATCTTAAATTTCCTGGGCATATAGCGGTCCTGGTAAAGGGGATCCTCTTCTTCTTTTTTGTCTGATATCTTCTCTTCATCCAGCCAAATCTCGTAGTAAGCCTTTGTTTTTGGCATTAATAGCTGGCTGATTTTCGCGGCATAGGCATAGATTTCTTCGTGTATGGGTGACTGCTTTGGATGCGCACTGCACATCACATTCCGATTGATATCGCCACAGGTGGCAATAGAATCAAGGCTTGCATAGTTGAAGGCCTGAATGGTAGGCTTTAATTTTGATTTATACAATCCATGCAATTGTATCGTCTGCCGGGTAGTGATTTTTATAACTCCTGTTGAATTTTCGCCCGCAATGTTATGCACAGCAATCCATTGGTCTGATGTAAGAAACCCGCCTGGCAACCGGAGCCGTATCATAAAAGAAAACAGTCGCTCCAGTTTTTTCTCAGCCCTTTCTTCGCGGCGGTCACGGTCATCCTGTTGGTACATTCCATGGAATTTTATCAAAGACTGGTCATCTTCCCTGATGGCTCCTGTAAGTTCATCCTGCAGGCTCTCTTCGATCGTACCCCGAAGCCCATCGCTTTCTGTTTTGATCCGTTCTATTGGTGATAAATGTTCATCCATAATAATTACTTCAAATGTTGCTTCCGAAATTTTTTAGAGAATTAATAGACATCTTTGATATAGCGGCCTTCTTCTTTTAAATTGTCAAGATATTTTTCTGCATCCGGCTTTGACCGTTCTCCAAATTCTTCTATGATCTGTAATAAGGTTTTTTCCACATCGTAACTCATGGGATCTTTAGCTCCACAAACGTAAACGTATCCACCGGTGTGTATCCATTCAAACAATTCATGACCATGCTCCATCATTCTGTGCTGAACATATATTTTCTCAGGCTGATCGCGCGAGAAAGCCGTACTTACTTTCGTCAGCACCCCTGTCTCAAACCAGTT
>JBDSPQ010000022.1:0-6126 GCA_039930305.1 Ginsengibacter sp.
GAGTATCAGGCACGTCATGGGAAGATTTTATCTTAAAAAGAATTATGCATCCTTTAGATATGACGGAGAGTGCGCCATCTTTTAGCAGATTGAAAAATTATGACAATGTAATTGACCCGCATGCACCGGTAGACGGAACCGTAAAAGTAATCCGGAGAGATTGGAGCAGTGTGGCAAATTCAGCCGGAGGAATTTATAGTAATGTGCATGATATGAGTAAATGGATCATTATGCAAATGAATAATGGTAAATACGGCGAGGATTTAAAAAAGCAACTTTTTAGCGAAAAGGTTCATCAGGAAATGTGGACCCCTCAAACTATCATTACCGGACGAAACGCCACCGGATACAACACACATTTTACGAGTTATGGTCTGGGTTGGGCTTTGAGCAACGTGGCAGGTTATCTGCAGGCTACACATACTGGCGGCCTTGCGGGCATTGTAACACAGGTTACCCTGATACCTGAACTCAAACTGGGAATAATTGTATTTACGAACCAGCAATCCGGGGCGGCCTTTAATTCCGTCACCAATTCAATCAAAGACGCTTATCTCCAAAGAGAAAGAAAGGATTGGATCGGGTATTACAAAAAACGGGTAGATGCAAACGAAACAGAAGCAAAAGAAATTACCACTAAGATCTGGAGTGATATTGAGTCACAACAAAAGTCCGCGAATACTTCTTTTCACATGGATCAATATACGGGCACCTACAACGATCCGTGGTTTGGAAATGTCGTAATTTCAAAAAGCAATGGGAAATTATTGATGCGTTCTGAAAAGTCTTTCTTACTCACCGGCGAACTCTTTCCTTATAAAAGCAACAAACTAATCGTAAAATGGTATGAAAGGAGTTTTGATGCAGATGCCTATGTTACCTTTAGCATGGATGATGCCGGGCATGCAATGGGTATCAAAATGAAGCCCATATCTCCTCTAACTGATTTTAGTTTTGATTTCCAGGATTTGGATTTTCAACGTGTCGTATCGAAAGATTCAAAGTTATAAAACATCCCGCTCCAACAAGCCGTAATAATTAAGGTCAATAAATTTATCGTTTTTAAACTCACATTCTTTCAACCGGCCTTCAAATTTAAATCCGAGTTTTTGTAACAAACTTATACTCGCAATATTTTCGGTTTCTACCGAGGCAATTATTTTGTGTAGGCGCAAAGAAGAAAAAGCATAGCTTAGGATCTCAGGTAATACTTCCTTCATGATACCCTTACTCCAATATTCGGGGAGCAGCCAATAGCCCATCTCAGCATTTTGATTCTCCTTTGAAATATTATTAAAACCGCAGGCACCCAATAATACTGGTGACTCCTTCAAACTAATTCCCCACCAAATTCCTTTACCAGATTTATACAAATCTTCATACCAGTCAATTTGCTTTTTAGTTTCTTCAAAAGTCGCGAAGGAAATCCCATAATATTTTATCACCTGCTTATTGGATAAACCTTTAAATACCTGCCGCTGGTCTGCATGCCCGATTTGTCTTAGTACGCATCTATTCGTGACAATTTTGGGGAACATACAACAAGTAATAAAAATTTAGGATAATAGCAGCGCACCAACTTCATCCCAATTATTTACGCGGCGATGCTTTCCACAATCTGCCAGTTTGTTGTGGGGCTGGGTATACAAAAAAGTATCACCTATGAATAAATCAAGATTTTTGAAATGGTCATCAATCATTATATCTGCGCGGATAATTTCTTTTGAGCCACAAAATACCATTTGCTTCCAGGTAATAAATGGAAAATGTTCCTGCAGCCATTCTTGTTTCTCAGATAAACTGAGTGGAAATTCGGTGGCTGCAGAAACGATAAAGAGTTTGTAGTTTTCGTTTAGCCGTTGCAGGTAATTTTTACAGCCTGGCATCAGGGGGGCGTTCTTAAAAAAACCTTTTGAATTTACATATTTTAAAATTCCCGGAATCGCCTCACGCTCAGGGATACCCGTAACATCTTCCATGGTTAATGTTATGTCATATTCCTGTGAGTGCATTTCAAGAAAGCGGCTGTACACATCAGCCAATACACCATCCATATCAATTGCTAGTGTCTTCATTTATGAAAAATAAGATTTCTTGTTCTAAGATGATCCAGATGCGCGAAGAAATTAAAATAATAAAATGGCAAAAATGGAAGGAAATTAGGCGTGCAGTTCTAACTGATAATTTATTTTTTCTACCAGTTCTGAAATATCAAAAGGTTTGGAAATAAAATCATCCGCGTTGCAATGTTGTAAAACGTCATGGTGATTAGAATGTGCAGAAAAAATAACCACGGGTATATCCTTGGTTTCGGGATTCTCCTTAATAAGGTTACAAATTTCCCGACCATCGCTCCCAGAAAGAAAAACATCCAGCAAGATAAGTTGGGGGTCGTAAGCTAACGATTTCGGTAAAGCTTCTTCTGCAAAAGGTGTCACCATCACCTCAAAGCCATTCATTTGCAAAATTAATTTGAGAATATTTAATATATCCTTATCATCATCAACCACCAGAATACGTTTCATACTTTTCTCGCTACAATAACTAAACCAAGTATTTGTAATTAAATTAAGTCATAATATGTTAGTTAGTTTACAGATACAATGGCTAAAAATCCCATCACGGGGCTAATTGTCTTTCTGAATAATCCCAATTCCCCATATGGAAATTTTTGGTCGCCTCTTACGTCGACATGAACATTTCAGCATTCTCTTCCTTCACCCTTTGCAATGAAGCCTTATGTAAGATTCGCCCGCCCGCCAGTAATATAATGAAACTACAAATCGCACAGGCAGCCATAACTCCAGCCATTGGTAAGGCGGTTTGGTTGTGAAGAATACTAACTAATGCCGAAGTAAATGCGCCTATCCCTAACTGTATAGCGCCCATTAGAGCAGATGCCCGGCCTGCGTTCGTAGTAAATGGAGCGATGGATAATGCAGTGGAATTTGGGAAAATAAATCCCTGGCAACTTAGGAAAATAAATATCAGAAATATAGATGTAAAAAGCCCTGCGAGATGAAGCATACTTCCAGCAAAGAGGGAAATACCTGCAACAACCTGCAGGAATAACGCAATGCGAATTATTTGCTCGCTGGAATATTTTTTTAATAAGACTGTATTTATCTGGCTGGAGGTAATAAGGCCGCCAGCGATAATTGCAAATATCCATCCGTATTGTTTTCCCGTAACATGATACAACTCCATAAACACATGGGGCGAACCGGCAATATAGGCGTATAGCCCGGCTGCAGCGATAGCCCCGGTAAAAGCGTAGGTATAAAATTGAGGATGCTTCAGTATTTGCCAAAATCCTGTCAATATAGGCCTGGGCATTAGTGAAATGGATTTATCTCCCTCCCTAGTGGGCGGCAACCCAAAGAACACTGCCGCCAAAGTAAGTACACCAATAGCAGCCAGGATGATAAAAATCGATTGCCAACCGAATAAAGCCGTAACATATCCGCCTGTCGTAGGCGCTATGATGGGCGACACAGCAATCACCAACATCAATAGAGAAAAGACCTTAGCAATCTCATTCACTTCGAAAAAGTCTCTTACCATAGCACGGGCCGCCACCATACCGGCACAACCTCCAAAGGCCTGGAGAAATCTGATAGCGATAAGCGCATCAGCGGACTTGCTTAATGCACAACCGAGAGAGGCGAGAATATACATGATCAATCCAAAATACAGCGGCTTTCGCCTTCCAAATTTATCCAGCAACGGGCCATAAAAAAGCTGCCCCAGCGAAATACCGATAAAAAAACTTGAAAGAGAAAGGGAAACATGTGCGGTCGTTGTATGCAGGTCTTCGGCAATAGCCGTGAATCCAGGCAGATACATATCAATAGAAAAAGGACCGATAGCTGACAACGATCCCAAAATCAAAATAATAAAAAACTTTGCCTTTCCCTTCATTGAATAATCCTATTTGTAATGGAGGCCATCACCAGATTTATAATAAACTTACGCGTCATTTTAGTTCCTGCATTTTTTGAGCAATTAGTGTTCCATATAAAGTACTCACTAATAAATACGGTATCGGTAAAAAAATTAGCGGCAATTTTTTTATACAAAGTCATTCCCATAAATTACCCGAAATTCCATATCCTGCTAATATTTTTTATCCCGAACCAATTGTGATAAAACCTGCTGCCACCAAAACATCTCTTTCTTCTTTTAATAATTTAATCTTAATCATGATCACGATGAAAAAGTTTATCCAGTTCTTTTATCCATAACTATTTGGCAAAATGCACAAGTAACACAGATTAATAACAATAATAGCCTGTAGGTAACCTATCCACTAACGGCCGATAAAAACTATTTTGGTTTCTCATGTCGACAAATCCATTCCCCGATGCTACGCCCGCTGGAACGGGGATTGATCGCCCCTTTGAATCAACAGTTGGTGTATGTGCTTGAAATCCTACAATGATTATGTTTGCATTTACTAAGTAGGATATATATGAGTTCGATAAAAGAGACTTTCGCGAGATTTTTAAATATCAGGGATAATGCTGATTTTGAAAAAACGCGTGCAGAAATTGTAGACGGCATCAAAATACGTGGCTATAATTTCTGGATATTGATTTGTTCTACAATCCTGGCATCCATCGGGCTGGATACGAATTCTGCAGCGGTGATCATTGGAGCCATGCTTATCTCTCCATTAATGTCACCTATCCTGGGAGTAGGGTTATCGGTAGCAATACATGACCGCAGATTATTTGCCTATTCATTTCAAAACCTCGCGACATCGGTACTTATAAGTCTTGGCGCCTCTATAATTTATTTTTATTTGTCCCCGCTCGGCGAACCTACTCCGGAGCTGCATGCCCGTACATTCCCTACCCTACTGGATGTGCTGGTTGCACTGTTTGGCGGCATTGCTGGCATAGTATCTATTTCGAGGCACGAGTCAACCAATGCCATTCCTGGTGTTGCCATCGCTACAGCGCTTATGCCCCCGCTGTGCACCGCAGGGTTTGGAATTGCAACCGCTAACTGGAATTATTTTCTCGGGGCTTTTTATTTATTTTTTATCAACGCCGTCTTTATCAGCATGGCGACTTACCTCATATCCCGATACCTGAATTTCCCCGAGAAACCTTTTATAAACAAGAACGTAGGGCTTCAGTACCGCCGGTGGTTTGTTATCATCAGCATTATTGCGCTGACGCCGAGTATCTATTTTTTGTATACGGTTTATAAAAATGCAGCTGTGAAAACAGATATTGAGAACTATGTAATCAAACCAATAAGATCCCGTGGTAATGAAATATTGAAATGGGAATCTCAAAATCAGGATTCCGCCAGTATCATAAAGGTTTATTATTCCGGCGGACAGCTGGGTGATAGTTTGCAAAACAAAATAGACAGCACGTTAGCCAAAAACGGCATGAAAAAATACCGCGTCGTACCGATGCGGGTAAATCTTACCAAGGAGGAAGTGAATCAATTGAGTTCTGAAACGACAAAGAAGATTATCGAAGACATGCATCTCCAGGAATTGCAGGAAGGGCTTAGGCTAAAATACAATGAAGACTCTTTATCATTCACGCCATTGTTCAGAGAAACTCAAATAGCATTTCCTTTGATAGATACTATGACCAACGGTTGGGTAATGCATCCTACAAAACAAAATACAATCGATACATTGCCCATTGTTTTCTATAAATCTTCCCGTTCACTTGACGCTGCCACATCTGAGCAATTGTATCGTTACCTCGTTGAGCGCCTAAAGCGCGATACGGTGATCCTTGTAAATCAATAAGCTGACGGCTGAGGAAATTTCCGGAAGTTTGTACCCGATAGAAAAACAATACGGGAATAATGATAATACAATGAGGGTTTGAAAGCGGAGCCATGTATATTTATATTAACGCTGATTTCTTTTTTAAATTCTTAACTTTTTTATTTTGCAACAACGAAATCTTTCTCTTGATGTTTTTCGCGGTATGACGATATGCTTTATGATAATCGTAAATACTCCTGGAAATTCCGCAACCACATTTTCCCCACTGTTGCATGCCAATTGGCACGGCTTCACTCCTACCGACCTTGTGTTTCCATCTTTTCTATTTGCCGTCGGAAATGCTATGAGTTTTGGAACGAATAAAT
>JBDSPQ010000023.1:0-4993 GCA_039930305.1 Ginsengibacter sp.
TTGTTTGCTTCCTAATCGCTAAACATTAAATCTGAAATGCATTACGTCACCATCCTGCACGAGGTATTCCTTTCCTTCGATTCGTAACTTTCCATTATCCCTGCATGCGGCTTCAGATTTGTATTTAATATAGTCATCATAAGCGATCACTTCGGCCTTTATAAAACCTTTTTCGAAATCTGTATGGATAACACTTGCAGCCTGGGGTGCCTTCCAGCCCTTGTGTATGGTCCACGCACGTACTTCCTGTACACCGGCGGTGAAGTAGGTGGAAAGATTCAAAAGCTTGTATGCCGAATGGATAAGACGATCCAGCGCTGGTTCCTCCATTTTATACTCTTCCATAAACATTTTCTTATCGTCAGGATCTTCAAACTCTGCGATCTGTGCTTCAATCGCATTCGTCATAATTATGACTTCTGCATTTTCCGACCGGGCGGCGTTTATAAGCTTTTCCGAGTAAGCATTACCTGTATGCATAGACGCTTCGTCAACATTAGCCACATAAAGTACCGGCTTCTCAGTGAGCAAAAAATTATCGGCAATTACTGCTTTATCTTCCTTAGATAAATCCAGTGAGAGGATATTCTTTCCCTGTTCGAGGTGCTGTTTACATTTTAAAAGTACTTCATGTTCTTGTTTCACTTTTGCATCGCCGGTCTTCAGCATTTTTTCTGTCCGTGCAAGTTTCTTTTCCACACTATCGAGGTCTTTAAGCTGAAGCTCGGTTTCAATAATTTCCTTATCGCTAATGGGATTGATGGCGCCTTCTTCTCTTAAAACATTTTCATCTTCGAAGCACCTTACTACATGTATGATGGCGTCCACCTCCCGTATATTAGCCAAAAACTTATTTCCCAAACCTTCTCCCTTGCTGGCTCCCTTTACCAGTCCGGCAATATCCACGATTTCAATTTGCGTGGGCACAATCCTATCTGGCTTTACTAATGCCGCGAGTGCTTCCAGCCTGGGATCAGGCACGTTTACCAAACCCACGTTAGGTTCAATGGTGCAGAAGCGATAATTACTTGCCTGCGCTTTTGCACTGTTACTTACAGCATTAAATAAGGTTGATTTTCCTACATTAGGTAGTCCTACTATTCCTGCACGTAAAGCCATTAATTTTTATAATTATTTGGGATTTTAAAAAATAGTTTCCGCTTTTTTCCACGAAAGGGCGCAAAGATACCGCGATTTTTTTTCCGATGGCAGGAAACACGTAAAGAATTGACACCATAAAAAATGGCCGACAATTGCCAGCCATTCCTATTCATGCATTAATTTGTTTATTAAGTATTATCTTCTGAACTGGTTGTTTTCGTGTAGGTTACTTTGTCTGTACGCCCGCCTGATCCCCCGCTATTTCCCCTTACCAGGGCCACAATAATTAATATAAGGACTGCTCCACCAACCACCCATACCCACGGCTGAACGGTAGTGGTTTGCTCCGTAGACGTAGTGGTAGTGGTAACAGAGGTTGAGCTATCCTGTGCAAAAGCGAACGCCTGTACCAGACTGAGCATCAGCAGTGAAAAAAGGTAAATGTAAGTCTGGCGACTGAAGATTTTTTTCATGTCTCTAATTTTAGGTTAAAAATAAATCTAATGTTTATCCTCCATCTACCAAACTTCATTCCAATAAAAAAGGTAGGTCATGAGTCTGGTTGCACCCTTGACTTACCTGCTCCTTTTAACTGAAGAAATTTATTGGTTTACACCCTGCATTCCATTCTGCATTCCTTCCTGCTCGCCTTTTAAATTTTTTCTCTTAAATAAGGAAACATCAAACTTGCCAAACCTCCAATTTAAATTTAGTCTCACCATTTGGGGATCTCTCAATCTTTCATTGTCCTGCGTAGAATACACTGTTTTAGAAAAATAAGATTCCGAATGTGTTGTATAAGTTCTTGTTCTGAAGATATCATTCATGCTCAAAGAAACTGAGGCTCTTTTGTCTTTCAGAAAGTCTTTTTTAACCGCTATATCGATTCCATATACCGGATCTGTATACCCGTTGGCTGTGGAAAGATTTCCTCCTCCGAAATATCTGCCGCCCCCGCCGCCACTTCTGTTTGGAGGCAGTATGGTCTTACTGGTATAATCTCCCGTTAATTGTATAGAAAAGTTCTGCGGTAATTTGAAAGTATTGTTGACCTTACCAAACCAACTTACTCGTTCATTATTCAGGCTGTTCTGCAGGTTGCCTCCGTCTATTTTTGAATTATAAACATTTACATTACTGGTCACAGACCACCAGTCGGCAAGTTTATTCGATGCTGTTAATTCGATCCCATAGGCGCTGGAACTATTTGCATTTGCAAAAGTTGTAATGAATATGGAATCAGATTCTGATGGATTCGGATTAACGTCCCGGTATTGAAGTCGTGTTATAAGATTATCTGTCTGGCGATAATATGCTGTGGCAATAATGTTGTTGCCATTTTTTAAATTGACATTATAAGAAAATTCAAAAAGATTGGTAAACTCCGGCACCAGTGCCGGGTTACCGCGGCTTATATTCAATGAATCAGAATAATCATAATAAGGAATCAACTGGAAGAAATTGGGCCTGTTTATTTTCCTGGAATAGTTAAACTGAATATCCTGTTTGTCATTTAACTTCTGTGTGAGAAACACGCTCGGAAAAAAGCTGAAAGGATAGGAGTTTTCGAAAACCTGGTTGGAGTCAACCAGTTCTCCATTATATTTCGAACTTTCTACGCGACCACCCAGCTGGTAGGTAAAGTTGTTTATTTTTTGAGAGAAGGTAGTATACGCTGCGTATACCTGGTCTTTAAAATCATAACGGCTATCAATACCCGGAATAGATTCATACTTGTTTGAAGAGGTACTGTAAAAAAAATTCTGGTTGGAGCTGCTGTAATTTCTTACTGATCCACGCAGACCAGCTTCCAGTTTTATTGTTTCAGAAACAGGATCGGAATAATCGGTTTGCGCCGTAAAATATTTCGTATTCCCGCCGCCCGTTATTCTTTGCTGAAGCAAAGGCGTTTTAGGCGTATTATCCGGGGTAAAATACTGTGTTGAAAATTCATTGTTATTACTATTCTTGCTATAATTGTAATTTGCATCGGCAGTGATCTCTTTATTAGGTTTGGCAAAATTGTGCTTGAAGCTGATGGTGCTTCCGTAATTATTGAAAGAGAAACTACCATTGGTATTGCGTATGCCCTTCTCCGTGGTGATGTAAGAAACATAATTGCTGTCCCGGGTTATATCAAGAAGATCGATATTATTAAATTTTCCACTGACCATTACACCCGCAAGAGTTATCGTGTTGCGGTTATCAGGGAAATAATCCATACCAGCCCTGCCAAAAGCAAAACGTCCTGTGTTTACCGGCTTGTCTTTTTGGCTAAGAAAGGCGGTTACATCCCCAAGGTGATCAACACGTTGTGTACTTTGAGTACTGATGGATTTACGTTGGTTATACATTGTGTTGGCGAAGAAATTAATCTTGCCCTGCCTGATGTTTACATCACCGCCAAGGCCAAACCGAAGCCTGGAATCGAGGTTCACCCTAACGCTTCCGTTATACCCCGCTTTTCTGTTTTTCTTTAAAACAATATTTAATATGCCAGAACCGCCGCCGGAAGCGTCAAATTTTGCCGATGGATTTGTAATGATCTCCACACTTTCAATTTCATCCGCAGGAATTTGATCGAGTGTGAGGGTAGTAGGTCTTCCATCAACAAAAATCTGTGGGCTGGCATTGCGCAGGGTAACGTTCCCATCTATATCCACGTTCACTGAAGGTACATTTTTCATAACATCAACGGCCGTTCCCCCAACACTCGTAAGGCTTTTATCTACATTAAAGACTTTGCGGTCTATATTCATTTGAAGAATATTTTTATCTGCTGTGACGACGACAGTTGCCAACTGCTTTGCTTCGGGTGCCAATTTTATGTTGCCCAGGTCTTTGTCTGTTGCATTTAACATCTGGCTCATATCCCCACCATTCATTTTCAAATTGAAGGTTACCTTTTCATTATACGGCCTATATCCAATGGCTGAGATCAGCAATTGATAAGAGGCAGCAACGGGTAGTTTATCAATACTAAATTCACCTTTCTTATCACTAAGCATTGCGGCCACTACAGATTCCTTTCTTTTTTTGGTAGCGGTATCTATCTTAGTTTGTGTTAGTTGTATCGAAACGGCTTCCATCGGTTTGCCTGTATTTTCATCGATAATTTTACCATAAAAACGGCCCACATTCATTCCCTGGCCTCCACCTCGTGAGCCACCTCCGGGATATTGAGCAAAGAGTTCGGGACTGGTAAAAAGAAAAATTAAGAAAACAAAGAATAACGGCAGGAAAACTTTTTTCATTTGGAATGGGATAAGATTAATTTTTTATTGCAAGTGTGAAAAGCGTTATTTAGTGAGCCTGATATGATACTGAGCCGGGAAAAAACCGGATTTTGAAATGTTAGACGCTGGTAAACGCCAAAACCTTCTCGGCAATGCTTTATTTTTTAGAGGCGCTCTGATTTTAAATTGGTTTGTGTTTAGTTTCCTTTTTTAATTATTTTTGTTGCCCGCAAACGGTGGTTGTAGCTCAGTTGGTTAGAGCATCAGATTGTGATTCTGAGGGTCGTGGGTTCGAGCCCCATCATCCACCCAAGAAATCCTGCCAACCAGCAGGATTTTTTATTAGTACGTTTCTGGACGTTACTGTTGTTTAATACTTTATAGTATCCGTATACCATTTTCGTTCCTTTTTCCATTAGTTAGCATGATTATTTGCTTTTTTAATTTATACCTAATAAGCTCGACAAACCTTCCATGAAAATTTCTGCGAAAAATTGCCGTGGCTTTACTATGATAGAGGTTACAGTAACAGGAGTTGATTTATTATATTTGCCTACTCATAAATAAAAGAATTGATATGCCCTCATTTGATTTAGTAAGCAAGGTGGACCTGCAGACACTTGATAATGCTGTAAACACTACCGATAAGGAAATAA
>JBDSPQ010000024.1:0-2838 GCA_039930305.1 Ginsengibacter sp.
CCATTTTCTATTTTCACATTATATACTTTTAGATCCAGGCCATATTCCTTCTTGTAGGCTAAGGCAACATCGTTAGTCAGTTTTTCACGCTCACGACTTTGGACGAGATTAATCGAACATCCGCCAAATCCCCCACCCATCATCCTGGCCCCAATAACCCCGGTTTTGGTTTTTACGTAGTAAACTAAAAAATCCAGTTCTTCGCAACTGACCTCATAATCTTTCGAAAGACCCTCGTGTGTCTCAAACATTTTTTTCCCCAAGGCTTGCAGATTTCCTTCCTTCAAGTCTATGCAGGCATCAAGAACACGCTGTATTTCCCGCACAATAAATGAACAACGTCTGTAGATAATTTCATCCTTATCTTTCACGATTTCATCAACCATAGCGGGTGTGGCATCTCTAAGGCTTTTGACGGAAGGATGTTTTTTCTGTATCAAAGCCACGCCTTGTTCGCATTCTTCCCTTCGTTTATTATATGAGCTCAAAGCCAATGAATGTTTCACATTTGAATCGAACAACAATATATCAACAGCCCCTAATTTTAATGGCACGTATTCATATTCCAGGCTTCTGCAATCCAATTTAATCGCATGTTCTTTTTTCCCAAATACGCTGGCAAATTGATCCATAATACCGCATTGAACACCTACAAAAACATTTTCCGCTTTTTGTGCCAGCCGTACCAACTCCAATTTGTCAATATCAATTTTGAAAATTTCAGCAAAGGCATACAACGCAGCGCATTCGACCGCAGCTGATGACGATAAGCCTGCCCCCAGCGGAACATTTCCGCCAATAACTCCATTGAAGCCATGTACGGGATAACCGGCGAGTTGTAATTGTTGCAGGGAGCCAAGGATAAAATCAGGCCATTGTTTTTCGCTTGGCGTTAGAGAATCTATATTGCCTTCGTAATGCTCATCTAGGTCAATCGCGTATAGATGAATTTCCCGGTCAACCCGCGGAGCCACTGCAAAATAAATAGCCTTATCAATCGCTGCAGGCAGCACAAATCCTCCGTTATAATCAGTGTGCTCACCGATAAGATTTATCCTTCCGGGCGATCGGGTGATTAAAGGTGGCTGCCCGTATAAGGAAGTGAATTTCTTTTTAATTTGTTCTATCATCGTTGTGTATCTACTGAGTAGCAAGATAGAAGAATTGTCAAACTTATGCGGTTATTCTTACCATTCCCAGGGGAAAAACCTGCCTGCCATACATTTCATTCAACAAGGTGCCCGCTCCGGTATAAATTGCAGAGCCTCCGCAAACTATTCCTTCATATCCGGTAAAGGTTTTCAAGGTTGGGCTGCCGGTAGCATCACCTAAAGCCAAAAGAAAGAACAAAATAGTGAGTGTGGCAAATACAAATTGCAATGCTTTGCTAATCCGGAGCGTACCAAAGAAAAGCAGCCCTGTAAAAATTCCCCAGATCACCAGGTAGGCTATCATGGCATTTTCTGATGCTGCAGGAATCCACCCCAGCTTTGGTATAACGATAAGGCCTACCAGTGTAAGCCAGAAAAATCCATAAGATACAAAAGCAGTTAAACCAAAAGTATTATTCTTTTTAGCTTCCATAATACCTGCGATAATCTGGGCCAATCCTCCATAAAATATCCCCATAGCAAGGATCATTGAGTTCATTTCAAATATGCCGGCATTGTGAAGATTAAGCAGGACGGTGGTGAGGCCGAATGCGAGCAAACCAAGCGGCGCAGGATTCGCGCTCGTGTCTTTTATGATAACTGATGATTGATCCATAAAATTTTTTTTTATTAGAAATTTAAAATACTAATCTATTCTGATATTCTTAATCATTATTTTTTATTCCTTTTTTTCCTGGTCCACTTTATATTTCTTCACAGCGTTTTTGAAGGTTGTTTGCGGCTTCAATTGGTTCGTCAGTTTAAACGAATCTTAGACCAGTTCGGTAAAATATACGATTTTATTTTTAGTTCGTATAAATAACCGAACTTTTGATTAGTTCGTATAATTATACGGAATTGGATTTATTCTCTATCTTCGCCATAGAATAAAATGCAGGCAGTACTAACAGCAGATATCGTCAATTCTACAAGACTTACCCCTGCAAAGGGAAAAGTTCTGGTAAAACTATTAGAACAAATATTATCGCCATATAAATATGAATTTTACCGTGGCGATAGTTTCCAGGCATTGGTGAAGGATGCGGCAGTTTCACTACGCGTGGCGCTGCTCTGCAGGAGTGCTGCTATCAGCCTGGGGGAAGATAACAAGGCTGATGTAAAAATAAGTATCGGATTGGGAGATGTGAATGAACGAATAAAAACCCTTGGCGCTGCAAAAGGCGAAGCTTTTATTTTGTCTGGAAGGGCATTTGATGAAATGGAGAAAAAAGGAATAAGGCTTATCATCTCAACAGCAGATGAAAAAATGAATATCAGTTTCGACATTATATCAGATTATATAAATTCTATTTTCAGCCGAATGACTTCGAGGCAGGCAAAAGTGATTTTCGAACTATTAAAAGGTGGGTTGCAACAGGATGTAGTAAAGAGGTTAAAAAAATCTAAAAGCACCATAAGCCAGCATGCCAGTTCCGGCAGGTGGGGTGAGATCGAAAAAATCCTGAACCAGTTCGGGCAATTACTTACTACTTTAGCCTGAATATAAAGACCGGTGCACCGGTAAAATAGAATACTTCTAATTTAGCAATATGTTTACGGGATCAATCTGGCTGATCAAATTAATACTGGCACATCTCCTAACTGACTTCATTCTTCAGCCCAGAAGTTGGGTTTTAAGCAGGAATGATAAACACTTCCGTTCACTGCCTTTGTACATGCACGGTTT
>JBDSPQ010000025.1:0-4402 GCA_039930305.1 Ginsengibacter sp.
TTTGCCGAGGTTCTTTATAACGTCCCTTATTTCGACAATCTGGTTTGGGTCAAGGCCACTGGTTGGTTCATCAAGAATCAGGACTTCGGGATCGTGAATTAAAGCGGCAGCAAGGCCCACTCTTTGCTTATATCCTTTACTAAGCTGACCAATTTTTTTAGAATGTTCTGGCGTGAGACCTGTCAAATCAATTACCTCATTAATTCTTTTCTTCGTACCCAAGGTGATTTGATGAATACCGCAAACTAGTTCCAGGTATTCTTTTACATACATTTCAAAATACAAAGGATTGCTTTCCGGCAGGTAACCGATTTTCCTTTTTGCTTCAAGTGGATGAACTGCAATGTCAAGGTCGTTCACCTTGACTTTACCAGCATCCGGCAAAATATAGCCGGCAATAATTTTCATCGTTGTTGATTTACCTGCACCATTCGGACCCAGAAATCCAACAATTTCATGATCATTTACAGAGAAGCTGATGCTGTCAATTGCTTTTTGTGACCCATAATTTTTTGAAAGATCTGAAATAACAATTGACATCTGACAAATGTAAACCAGAATGTATGAAAATAAAAAAAGAGAAATTGATGCTTTCTTAAAAATTAATTAAACGAACATAATGCTAAAACGAGGAGGTTTAGTCCTTTCTTGGCGGACGATTCCGGTTGTTACCCGGGCGTGGACTCCTTGGAGCTCTATTGTTGGCCTGGGGTTGGGGCGCATTAGGTTTATTTTGTTGGGGAGGCCTGTTTTGCGGCTGCTTGGCCGGTGGCCTGGCATTTTTTCGATTGTTTTCATTTCTCCGTTTCCGCGTGTTCTTATCAAGTGATTTTATACTGATATGACCCACCACATCTACAAATTCAGGTTCTACCTCTTTGAATTTGCCGCTTATTACTTCGACTGTCTCCAGGGAATCTGGCTTTATTCCGTTACTGTTTTGCGACAATACTTTTTTTACCCCTTCAATAGATACAGGATAATGCTTTGTACTATCAGGCATAGTATACCACATCAGGTTGCGAAAAATATCTTTCTTGATCAGGAAGGCACGCCCCTTGGTAACCTCCAGCACATCGGCCCCTTCCGGGAAATGTTGCAAGGCGTCAAGATAGGTATCCAATTCGTAGTTAAGGCAACATTTCAGGCGGCCGCACTGCCCACTAAGCTTCGTCTGGTTGATACTCAAATTCTGATACCTAGCTGCATTCGTATTTACGCTTTTGAAATCAGTAAGCCAGGTACTGCAGCATAATTCCCGCCCGCAACTGCCGATGCCACCTACCTTACCAGCTTCCTGCCGGGCACCTATCTGGCGCATTTCTACTTTCACCTTGAATTCAGAAGCGTACACTTTAATCAATTCTCTAAAGTCAACCCTTTCGTCTGCGATATAAAAAAATGTAGCTTTCCTGCTATCCGCCTGTATTTCTACCTCTGCCATTTTCAGGTCTACATTCAGTTGTCTTGCAACAGCCCGGCTTCTAACGAGTACGGCACGTTCTCTTGCCTTGGTTTCCTTCCATTTTACGATGTCGCTATCTGTTGCTATCCTCAGTATTTTCTTAAACTCTGAATTGTCTTCTTTAAGGCCATGCTTTTTCAATTGCAATCTCACCAATTCGCCGGTGATACTGACCGTTCCCACATCAAAACCACTTACTCCTTCAACAGCCACGATATCGCCTTTTTCAAAAAAAGATAAAGTACTATTCCTGTAAAAATCTTTCCTGCTTCCCTGGTTGAAGGAAATTTCAACGACGCGGCAATCACTTTGCGGATCACTGATAGGCAAATTAGACAGCCAGTCATGTACATTCATACGATTACATCCCCCTGTACTGCATCCCCCGTTACTCTGACATCCGCCGGGCTTTCCTGTACTACAACTTGTACAACTCATATGGCTGTTTAATAAAACGTTTACATAATAAAATAGTGCCTGAAGAATTTTTGGAGCAGATGAAGTTTTCAACCTTTGCATACCATCCTACAGATTATTCCACCCAAAGAAAAGGGGAGGAAAATTCTTTAAACTATAATTTCCTTGAAGAAATAAGGAAATCAACTAATATACTATTGCTGAAGGGTTTGTTTGCGTATCGTAACACCTGCGTCAAATCATTAACCTCATTTGATCAAAATTAGCGAATTATCTTTAATAATATACCGAAGCCGGATGGACAGAGCATGAAACAGCATTTTGGGATTTGCATTGCGCTCTACATAATATGAGGCTTTATCTAATTCTCCAACTATCGCTTCCTGCGCACTTACACCGGACATTTTATTTAGTCTTTCGGCAAAGTCCCTTTCATTCTCTGGCATCATCATATCACCAGCTGATATCTGCAGAAACTGCAGCCTTATTGCCTGTTGCAGCAGGTGAATAAAATATTTCAGAAACTGCTTTTGCTTTTCCCGACCCAACCGGCTAATAACTTCAATCCATTTTACCTGCCCGGCAGCATTGTTTTTCATAATCGCATTTAACCAATCTCTTATCAGCCCCTGCCAGTCTTCATCAGCATGCCGGAGCAGGTGTAAAGCCTCACGGTAGTTTCCTTCACTCAGGGCTGCAACCTGGGTGGCCCGGTCGGGATTCGTGTCTTCTTTCCGGACCAAGGCGTTTTCAACATCCATCACTGTTAAACGGGGTATTTTTATCAGCTGTGTCCTGGATAAGATAGTCGGCAATATAGCCTGCTCTTCTTCAGCGACGAAAAGAAACAAAGTGTCAGGGGGCGGCTCTTCGATCAGCTTCAGCAACTTATTTCCCGAGTTACCAAGATGCTCAGGCATCCACATGATCAAAATTTTGGTGTTACTTTCAAAAGACTTCAGGCTCAATTTATGATTGATTTCATTACATTCCCGTGCGGTGATATTGCCTTGTTTATTTTCCGCACTCAGAAACTGCAGCCAGTCATAAATGTTACCATATGAAGACTGACCAATAAATTCACGCCATTCGCGTATATAGTCATCACTTATTGGTGGGGTGCCAGCTTTTTTGGTAATAACCGGAAAGGAAAAATGAATATCAGGATGGATGAATCGTTCCGCTTTTATACAGGCTGCACATATACCGCAAGCATCTCTTATAATTGAAACAGGCCCTGATGCTTCAGGTCCAGTGATCTCTTCTGGAATAGAAAATAGATCTGATTGGGCTATTTGCAACTGGAGAGGTGGGTTGGCGACATTACATACCAGATATTGGGCAAAGGCCAGCGCGAGAGATAAGGAGCCGGAACCTTCTTTCCCTAGAAAAAGTAATGCATGACTCAAACGGTTTTGAGAGACCATATCAATAAGATGACTCTTGATCTCTTCCTGGCCGATTACGTTTTTAAAAAGCATGAAAACAAAGATAAAGCCTTAGGAAATAAATCTTCACGGAGCAGTGGTATTGATCTTCGTAAAAAATGATGCCCGCCTTATTTAGTTCAAAAATTGCAGCAACTTTTCGTATGCTTCTTTACCCTTCGTTTCAGGATTTTGTGGGATCAACCTTGCTTTATTATTAAATACCGTAAGGAATTTACCATTTTCATCAAATAAAAATTTAGTAAAATTCCATTCAACAGGATTGGTAAAACCTGCCTTACCGGCCTCACTTATCATGTACTTATATATGGGTGCCATGTCGTCTCCAGCCACTGAAATCTTAGCCGCCATCGGGAAAGTAACTCCATAATTTTTTTCGCAAAATTCTGCTATTTCATTATTGCTGCCAGGCTCCTGGGCTCCGAAATTATTTGCAGGGAAGCCTACAATTACCAGCTTATCCTTGTATTTCTCGTAAAGATCTTCGAGGTCCTTATATTGTTTAGTGTTTCCGCATTGAGAAGCCGTGTTTACCACCAATATTTTCTTCCCCTTGAATTGAGAAAAATCAATTGTACCGCCATTAAGACCATCCACTTTAAATTGGAAGATAGGAGCGTCCTTTTTCGTCATGTTTGACGGAGTGAATGAGGCGAGCATTGCTATGGATAGTATAAAAAGAAGCGTTTTCATTTTTTTTCGTAAAGGTAAGTAATCCACTTGTTTACTGTTACTGCTTCTCGTAACATCCCAGATCCGGTACTCCCAGGCGAGTTTCTCCGTCAAGATCAACGGAAAAACCAGTGACAACTCCTTTATCTAACGCAGGAGATGCCGCATTTTTTTGAAGGTGAAAGTCAAAAAAATTCTTTGCTACATCTATGCTGTCAAATAATGGGTCAAGATTTTTAACCTTATTTCCGGTAAATACGCCGTCCGCTGGATCGTTATCCTTCACCTTGTAAAGTGTATTATTAAAAGTGGCATTGAAAGAAGCACCAGGTTTTTTGTTCAAGACAACTTCATTTTCAACTGATCCCCCGGCTCCCCAAAAAATACAGTTGGTGAATGT
>JBDSPQ010000026.1:0-7803 GCA_039930305.1 Ginsengibacter sp.
GTCACATTGGCTGAGCCAGGTATTAGTCCGAAAATGGTATTAATAAGAATGAAAAAGAATACGGTAAGCAAATAAGGCATATACTTAAAGTACTTGTTACCTAAATTAGGCTTGGCTACTTGTTCAATTACAAATTCGATAATTATTTCCAAAGCATTCTGCATGCCGGAAGGACCACTAACAACTCCGGGTCCCTTTTTATATTTTTTTGCAACTACAATCATCAGCCATACAAAAACAATAAGGGCTAATAACATTTGAACAACATTGCGGGTCAATGATATATCATACACCTTCACTCCCGGATCAACAGGAACGACCTTGCCTTCCTCGAGCCTGTAACCATCCACTTCCTGGTTATCGTGAAATGCCGAAGACATAAAAGCCGAAAACCCTTTTTGTGGAGAATAAAGAATAACCGGCAAAGGGATCACAGCCTCATGTTCTTCACCATCGCTGCCTTCGTAAGAGAGGAAATGAAATTCGTGTGCATCTTTTACGTGACCGAAGATCACTTCATTAGCATCAAAGGCATGTTTATCTTTTTTACCTTCATTTTCATGACCTTCCTGCGCATAAGCACCAGATAATATAAAAACGCTGAAAACCGCTACCAACAAAGACTTGATGCTTGTTTTGTTCATGAATTTCCCTAAATTTTGCGCAAAGATAAGTGGTTTCACCGAGGATAAGAAAACAGATGAAAGGAAATTTTTCGAACTATACCTTAATAAATCTTCCCCACTTCCGGTTAATAAATTTGCCGGCCCTTTCTTTATTTTTCTAATCAAATTATCTGCCGCTCTGGCCTTTCCGGAACATAAGGGCATCCAGGTAATAGATAACTTTTAATGAGAGATTATTATTCTGATCAGCACCTAAAGTGTTTTTAATGTTTTTGAAATATCCCGCGTTTACCTCTTTATTGCCGGAATAGACGGAATTCTTGTAAACAATGTTGATAAAACTACCGGGGGCGAATTGCCAGGTATATACCATGTCGATGTTGAAAGCATTAAAATTTTGAGATTGGTTCAAAATATACCCAATATTATCCTGCAACGAACCATCTACCTGCAGATCGTAAAACTGTTTTGGAATAACACGACTCCAGTAATGGCGTGCTGCAAATGATATTCCAGACCTGTTATTAAAATTATATTTCGCTTTTAAAGAATTTTCAACTGTTGTACGGTCTCTTCGGGAAAAAATTATCGCTGTTCCGGCTAGGTCGGCAAATCCAGCTTCATTCGTTGATGGATTAAATCCAATCGTGTGTCCCAGGGAGAACTTATCACTAAAGCGATAGTTATTCTGCACAAGAAAATTATACTTTTTATTCTTAAAAAGATTATTAAATGTGTAACCCAACTCAACGTAATAAAAATACTTTCTTGACTCGTTACTATTTAACCAGGCATTAAAGTTGGCACCTGGTGGAGATTTAAATACGCGGCTGGCAACCCTTGGTTCATAAAAGTCATTTCCCCTTGCGTGGTAATTGATATTTCCACCTGCATACATTAAATTCTTCAACTGTCCATTTACATTCGCGTGATAATTAAAACTTTGATAAGCGTCTTTCACATACCTGCGACTATAATAAATATTATTGTTGAAATTGATTCTATTGTACCATGAGCCGGGTTTGTTCCAATGATACCCAATGTATAAATAATGCTCGAGGTAATTATTATTGAATAAAATACCAAGGTCATTAGGATTATATTTATCATCTGCCAGTTCCTGGGTAATTTGGAAATTAAATTGGCCCGATGTTTTTCCAAATCCGAGCACATGGTTGTAACCACTTATCGTCCGGCTATCAATATTGTAAAGATTACTTAGCGCCAACTTTCCATTCCAGTTCCATGTGTTTGTCTTGTCATTAATGTTAAATATGGCAGCAGATACATTGGCATCATAATCACTTCCTTTCCGGAGTACATTTGTATTTATAAAAGAGATAGACGAATTATTTTTCATTGTTTTATCGACCACAAGAATATTGTAGTTTGTCAGTGGGTTGCTTTTTATCTTTCTTTTTTCACCCGTATTGTCCTCTACAAGTGCATACATGGGTTGTGTAATGGCATTTAAAAATCCTACGCCCCAACCTTTTGATGTTCTACCTGAAATTTTTGTGGCATTAATCAGTTTTGACTCCGAGGGGTTTCTGTAAATGTGTTCCGTTGAATCAAGTTTGTTTATTACATCATAGTAATGAATAGGCTCGCCGCCGATCCTCCGGGAATAGAAAAGATTTCCCTTAGAAAACAGCTCCGTTCCTTCAGTGAAAAAGCTCCTGTTTTCATTATACTTTACTTCAAAAGGGGTAAGGTTCAATACCCGGTTATCGCTTTGTACCTGGCCAAAGTCCGGAATCAATGTCATATCGAGGGTGAAACTTTCATTTATCCCATACTTTAGATCCATACCACCGTTAATCGAAGATGTCAGGTCATTCACTCCATCTGTTTTGTACGGATAATGGTTGATGTAAGTAGAAAAATACGGGCTGAATGAAAGCCGCAGGGGTGGTACTATCTTTTCAATACCTGTCCATTGACCTTCCTGGTTTATGAAGCCATTTACATTTGGATCAATCACAGACCAGGAATATTGTTCTGCTGACTTTTGCCTTTTACGAATAAAATTTAAGCCCCATATTTGATTTTCCTTATTACTAAAACGCAATGCAGAGTAGGGAATTCTCATTTCAAAAGTCCAGGCATCTGATTGCATTTTAGCGGCGCTTTCCCATACCGCGTTCCATGAATCATCTTCGTTGCCGCTATTGGAATATTTAGCGTCGTATTGCTCACCGTAGGGAGTTACGTAAAACCCGCTTGCATTTATTTTATCATAATAGGTGTCGAAGATTACACCCACGAAATCACTGTTTCCAATTCTGTCTCTTCCAACCAATTCTTTCGAAACACTGTCGGCATTTTTTTCATGGCAGTAGCCGCCGAAATAGACATAGTTGCTATCATATAAAAGGTAAAATTCGCTTTTGTTTACTTCCTTTTCCTTGGCTCCGGGTGTGGGCCGAAACTGAACAAGGCCAGTTAGCGGGATAGCTTCCTTCCAGCCGGCCTCATCAATGATTCCATCAATTTTTATAGAAGAGTTAGTTTTAACGGCTTTATAGGTAATGACTTTATTTTGAGCAATTCCGGCAAAAAACGCCTGAATTAAAATAAGTAATATGGTGAGTATTCTCATGAATTAGTTTAGTGCTGCGAATTTATACGAACCGGCTACCTTTTTTGTTACCACTTATACCATAAAATTCTTCTTAAGTTTTTGTTAACAAACGCCGCTCTTCTCAATGCGTGGTAATTTAGAAACTCTGGTTTCCAATTGCACTAACTTCATAATTTTATCGACTACATAGAATTTTCATAAATGAAAACCTGGAAGGAAATATTAATTCTGCCCTTTATAGGAATAATTCGCCTGTACCAGCTGGTGCTTTCACCCATCCTAGGGCCTTCCTGTCGCTTTACCCCTACATGCTCCCAATATGGTATTGAGGCGTTTAAAAAATACGGACTGCTCAAGGGTTTTTGGCTTACAGCAAAAAGGATTGCCAGATGTAATCCCTGGGGAAGCCACGGTCATGATCCGGTACCGTAAATTCAATTTGCCCTTCGAAATCTATAACTTGTATTCCGCTCTGGATGCGGTTAATTAGTATACTGCTGCTGAATTACTGATAATATATTGCCAGCAGGATCCTTGAACCAGGCAATAAGTGGACCTCCTCCTCTAAAAATTCCGTTTTCATCCGTTTTAATATCTCCATCATATTGCTCGAACTGCACTCCTTTAGCGGTTAAATCATTCACTGTCTTTTGAATATCGTCTACCGGAAAATTTAGAATCGTAAACGTTGCAGGCTGATGATTTGACTTTGGATAGATTATCAAATGATTGCCACCAGCAAGGTGTAATTCTAACACACCCATTTCATTGGATCTTACATCTAATCCTAATTTTTTTTCATAGAATTTTTTGCATTCGTCAAGATTATTGGCAGAAAATCCGGAGAAAGCTTTTGAGTTGTTTAGCATATAATTTCTATTTAAAAGATGCTACAGGCCAAATATAATTTGATAAGTGATAAGATTTAGACAGTCAAACGTAGCGAGAATTTTTTAGAAAAACAGGTGTAAATACGCCATCGTTAAAGGGGAATTGCGACAAATTTTCTATTTTTGTTGAATAGTTCCTACAAAGAAAATTATCGAAGAATGAAGCACATATCAATACTTATTCCAGAGGGCCATACAAGCGTAGTAAATATTGAAGGTTGTCACCAGATTTTTAATGAAGTAAATTCCATAAGGCACGGGATGGGCAAAGCTCCTTTGTTTCACGTGCAGTTAGTAGGTCTGTCTTCCGAGGCCAGCCAGCGCAATCGGTTGTTCACTATCACACCTGATATATTGATTGATGATGTAAAAAAAACAGATTTAATCGTAGTTCCCGCGATATATGGTGAACCAAATAAAATGATGGACGAGAATGCTCGTTTCATTCCATGGATAGTTAATCAGTATCAGGGAGGATCTGAAATTGCCAGTCTTTGCATAGCTTCATTTTTTCTAGCCGCAACAGGGCTTTTAGATGGCAAACAATGTGCTACTCATTGGGCGGCAGCAAATGATTTCCGGGCAATTTTTCCCAATATAGACCTGGTTGATGATAAAATTATGACAGAAGAAGACGGCATTTATACCAGTGGCGGTGCATATTCATTCTTAAACCTCATTATTTACCTTATCGAAAAATATGCCGGACGTGATATTGCGGTAATTGTGTCAAAGACTTTTATGATAGACATCGATCGGTTCAGCCAGTCTCCTTTTATTATTTTTCAGGGCCAAAAGTCGCACGATGATGAACCCATAAAACAGGCACAGGAATTTATTGAAAAAAATTATGAGGAGAAAATCACTGTAGACCAGCTAGCATCTATGTTTGCTTTAGGAAGGAGAAATCTGGAGCGACGATTTAAAAAAGCCACTGCCAATACAGTAACAGAATATATTCAACGGGTAAAAATTGAGGCGGCTAAGAAAAATCTGGAACGTGGCAGGAAAAATATTAGTGAAGTAATGTATCAGGTGGGCTATTCAGATACGAAATCTTTTAGGACGATTTTTAAGAGAATTACTGGTTTGTCCCCGATAGAATATCGTACGAAATATAACAGGCACGCGATAGTGGCATGATAATGTGAAACTGATCAGATTTTTTGATCCGCGGTGTTTATTTAATTGTAAGTGTATAAAATATCTCCTAAAAGGCTCAATTTGTATCTTGGGCATCCCGCAATTAATCTGCAAAGCCTCTTACCAGTAAGGTTTTTCAAGTTTTATCGATAGTGTTAAGCATGAAGAAATGACGTACAACATGGTTTCCATCATAAGAAATCGTCTTTTACATTTGTATTGCTATTGCTTGTTAATGAAAAGACTTTTTAGAATCAAACCGTACAATAAAAACTAAAAATTCACTTTATGAAACAAACAATCAAAAAAACCAAAATGATCGCATTGGGATTGATCACCCTATTTTCTGTCGTGGCTTACCAACCAGGTTATGCCGCCGCCGCTGGCGGCGATAAGCCGGTAGAAATCAAATTCCTGGGAAGTTTTTACGAGCAGCCCGTAATTCTGTTGCACCTGAATAACACAGAAGCAGAGGAGTATGTTATTACCATCAGGGATGGTGCTAATAACATTTTGTTTTCAGAAAAAGCTAACGAGGCTGATTTTTCCAGAAGGTATCTTTTAAAAATCGATGAAGCAGAATCCCGGTCTCCGGACTTCAAGTTGAAAGTGGAAGTAAAATCTGCTAGCACTAACAAAACTGACACCTATACTATAAGCCGTGTATTTCGGCAGATAGAAGATGTGGTTGTTGCTAAAAAATAAGATACTTTGAATTAGTATTTTTCAATTGCCGGTCACTTATTTGGCCGGCAATTTTGTTTCAATTCCATCAAGAAATATCAATAAATAATATACGCACTCATGCTAAGAAAAAATATAGAACCGAAAAAATATTAGTATACTTGTAAAAAAAACAGGTCCTTCTGTAGAAACAGAACGACCTTTACGATTGCTTGTATATGAGACTCTTTGTAGTTATTCTTTTCGAAACAGATAATGAAGCTTAGAAAAAAGTTTTAATAATTTTTACCAGCCCCGGAACTTATCTGCTTTTTTTGCTTTTTTTATTTCCTTTATTCAACGAACTTACAGACTAACAATTGCATGTGCGAATCAATTTATTTGACATTTTATTATGCCAGACACGTTCAAAAAATTTATAATCCTTACCCCGTACATCTTTCATCATAAATTTTAAATGATGCCCAACCTTATTTCAGATACTTTATTTCAATTGGTTCAGTCGTTAGAAAAATCAGAAAAAAGGCATTTCAAGCTATATATAAAAAGAAGCTCATCCAAAGAAGATTTGAAGATCATCAGGCTTTTTGACGCGTTGGATAAGCTAACTGAATACGATGAGAAACATTTACTGAAACTGCTGCCTGATATTACCAAGCCGCAGTTATCTAACCTTAAAACCCATTTGTATAAACAGTTGCTTGCCAGTCTGCGGTTATTAAAAACAAATGAAAATATAGATCTCAAACTAAGTGAACATTTGGATAATGCCCGGCTTTTATATAACAAAGGCCTAAAACTACAAAGCCTCACTATTCTGGAAAAAGCCAAGGAACTCGCCAAAGCCAACCAAAAAATGAATTTCCTTGTACAAGTAATTTCTTTGGAGAAAAAAATCGAAACATTACACATTACCCGGAGTTCCCTGGAAAAGACAGAAGGCCTCGCAGCCGAATCACTTGACATCAGTTCGCATATAGACAGGGTTACCCGCCTGTCTAACCTGGCATTACTCCTTTACCGATGGTATGTAAAGAACGGGCACGCCAGGAATGAGCGGGATGAGCAGGGCATCGTAGAATTTTTCACTAACTCTCTTCCCAGGGATCCGGCTGCAATAAATGGTTTTTACGAAAAACTTTATTTGTACCAAAGCTATTGCTGGTATGCCTTTATACGGCAGGATTTTTTGATGTACTATAGGTACAGTCAGAAATGGATTGATCTTTTTGCAGAAAATGAAGTGATGAAGTCGGTGGAAACAGGCCATTATATTAAAGGCATGCACAATTTACTTAATGCTCATTTCGATCTCAGGAATTTTGAGAAATTCGAGAGCATACTTATGCAATTTGAGGAATTTGCCAAGACTCCGATAGCAAATCAACATGATAATTTTCGAACCCATACTTCAATATATATAAATGGCGCGAAGCTGAACCAATTCCTTATGGAAGGCAGTTTTAAAGAAGGTTTGATTGTGGTACCCTTTATCCAGGAAAAACTCAAAGAATATTCTTTATTTGTAGACAGCCACCGGATTCTGGTGTTCAACTACAAGATTGCAACTTTATACTTTGGCGCAGGTGATTATTCTACTGCTATCGATTTTCTGCATAAAATTATAAATGACAATTATATGGGTCTCAGAAACGACCTACAGTGTTATGCGAGGTTAATGCACCTGCTTTGTCATTTTGAATTGGGTAATGAAGAAATACTGGATTCTCTCATAAAGTCCGTGTACAGGTTTATGGCGAAGATGAAGAACCTCACGATGGTAGAAGAGCATATTTTTACATTTTTGCGTCACTCTACCAAGGTGCGGCCAAAACAATTAAAGCCAGAACTGGAGCAGTTTCTTGAAAAAATAAAA
>JBDSPQ010000027.1:0-3217 GCA_039930305.1 Ginsengibacter sp.
GCACAATGCTATCCTGATCGGCCCGCCCGGTGCCGGTAAAACCATGCTGGCAAAGCGACTTCCCACCATATTGCCGCCACTTACTTTACAGGAGGCTTTAGAGACAACAAAGATTCATAGCGTAGCTGGAAAGCTACCGGAAAATGCAACGCTAATTTCAAAACGTCCCTTCAGATCACCACATCATACCATTTCAGATGTCGCGCTTGTTGGCGGGGGAGGAATACCGCAACCTGGTGAAATTTCTTTGGCACACAATGGGGTTCTATTTTTAGATGAACTGCCGGAATTTAAAAGAACTGTTTTGGAAGTGATGCGTCAACCGATGGAAGAAAGGAGGGTTACCATCTCACGGGCTAAAATAGCATTAGATTTTCCTTGCAGCTTTATGTTGATTGCTTCTATGAATCCTTGCCCCTGTGGCTTCTACAATCACCCTGAAAAAGAATGCACCTGCCCGCCCGGCACAGTGCAGAAATACCTGAATAAGATTTCCGGGCCATTGCTTGACAGGATTGATTTGCATGTGGAGGTAACCCCTGTTGCTTTTAGTGAATTATCCTCTACGAAAGATTTTGAAAAAAGCGAAAGCATTCGGGAAAGAGTAATAAAAGCAACCGAAAAACAGGCGGAGCGATTTAAAGATACCCCCGGCGTGTACACGAATGCCCAGATGAGCAGCAAAATGCTTAAGGAAGTCTGCGTAATATCGCAGGTAGGCGCTAACCTGCTAAAAATAGCTATGGAACGGCTAAATCTTTCAGCAAGAGCCTATGACCGAATATTAAAAGTTAGCCGGACCATTGCTGATCTGTCCGGCAGTGATGATATAAAGCCTGAACATCTTGCCGAGGCCATTCAATATCGTTCTCTGGATCGCGAGGGATGGGCAGGATGAGTAAAAAAAAATTTTGTTTTATAGGAAAAAAATTTTTTCTGGACCACATAGCACATAAATACATAGAAAACAACATAGATGGAATGCAATTCTTCCCGGTTCCTATGTGACGAACCTATGTGTCTATGCTTCTATGTGGTAAAATATTTCTCTCACCACATAGGCACATAGATGCATAGAAAACAAAATAGGTTGAATATAATTCTTCCCGCTCCCTATCTGATGAACCTATGTAGCTACGCTTCTATATGGTAAAAAATATGTAAACTGCGGAACATAGGTACGTATGAGCGAGGCCTGGCTAAGATCAAACTCCCCATCTTTCCAAAAGTTGGCACTTGTTATCTAACTTTACCGCCATGAAACTTTTAATCTCATAATTGAAACCCTATAAATGGCTGATCGCTCTTGCACTCGGGTTGGCGGCAATCAATCAGGTTTTTTCCATGCTGGATCCATTGATCTTTGGTAAAATGTTCGACAAATTCGTGGTGCATCCGCACCAGGATGACAGAACCCAATCGGAATTTATTGGCGGCATTATGAAGTATCTGGGCATGCTCATCGGCGTGGCCATGATCTCCCGCATTGCAAAAGCTTTCCAGGATTATTTCGGCAACGTGGTCGTGCAGAAATTTGGCGCCGGCATTTTTACAGATGGCCTCAGGCATTCCATGAAATTGCCATACCAGGATTTCGAAGACCAGCGCAGTGGAGAAACGTTGTCCATTCTTTCCAAAGTAAGATCAGATACTGAAAAATTCATTGTCAATTTTATCAATATCATCTTTGGCATATTGGTAGGCATTATTTTCGTAACAGCGTATTCTTTTTCGCTTCATTGGTCTATTATGCCTGTATATGTATTAGGTATAGTGCTCCTTTCAACGTTAACAAGCATTCTCAGCAGAAAAATAAAAGTGATCCAGAAGAGTATTGTTTCAGAAACCAATGCTCTTGCAGGAACCACGACGGAATCTCTCAGGAATATTGAATTGGTGAAGAGTCTTGGCCTTACGGAACAGGAGGTGAACCGGCTTAATAATAACACTTATAAAATTCTGGGACTGGAATTAAAAAAAGTAAAAAGTATTCGCACCCTCAGTTTTATCCAGGGCACGTTTGTGAATTTTTTGAGGCAAGTTATCATGTTCATGCTTCTATGGCTTGTCTTTAAAGATGCGATTACTCCGGGGCAGGTAATGACACTTACTTTTTATTCTTTTTTTATTTTTGGACCTCTACAGGAGATTGGCAATATCATTATCTCCTACCGTGAAGCGGAGGCCTCGCTCCACAATTTTGATACACTGATGAAGAAGCCGCCGGAAATTAAACCTACAAAACCAGCGATACTTTCAAACATCGAAGAGCTTGAATTCCGCAATGTGCAATTCAAGCACCAATCTGCACAGCAACCCGCCTTGTTGGATATCAGTTTCGACGTAAAAAAAGGAGAAACTATTGCGTTTGTTGGGCCATCCGGCTCAGGCAAAACCACTTTAGTTAAGCTACTGGTAGGTTTGTATATTCCGCAACAAGGAAATATCCAGTACAATAATATTGACCGTGTAGATATTGATTTTGATGTGCTCCGTACCCAAATCGGTTTCGTAACGCAGGATACCCAGCTCTTCTCAGGCACGATCAGAGAAAATCTTCTTTTCGTAAATCCGGCTGCCAAGGACGATGAAATGATGGATGCTTTGAAAAAAGCTTCCTGTAACACTTTGCTCTCCCGGGCCGACAACGGACTTGATACCCTGATTGGAGAAGGTGGAGTAAAAGTATCCGGCGGCGAAAAACAGCGTTTATCCATCGCAAGAGCATTATTAAGACACCCGCATTTACTGATCTTCGATGAAGCTACTTCGTCTCTGGATTCGTTGACGGAAGAAGAAATCACGAATACCATAAAGGATGTGTCTTCACAACAGGAACAGATAACTGTCTTAATTGCACACCGTTTAAGCACTATTATGCATGCTGACAGGATCTATGTGTTGGAAAAAGGGGAAATCATAGAAACAGGCACACACGAGAATCTTATTTCACAAATGGGATTATACTATGCGATGTGGAGACAGCAGATAGGCGAAAGAAAAAAAGTGAGTGCTGCCGCACCGGCATTGAATTAATTATCAGGAACGACCATAAGAATGTAAAGCAATATCATATTAAAATTTGAGTGCAATACATTTTAAATTAGTAAAGTGGAAAAGAAGCCAACACCCAATTATTTCTGGAGCATATTCACCATGCGATGCCCCCGCTGCAGGCGGGGTGATATGTTTAAGCATCCGAACCCCTATAAAAAAC
>JBDSPQ010000028.1:0-3075 GCA_039930305.1 Ginsengibacter sp.
TACACACAATCGCTGGGGCCCGGTGTAAAAACAATGTATCTCTTCGGGGCTTTCTTCGTTTTGTTTTCCAGCGTCTTCGCTTCACTCGCAGCATGGACGAGGGTCTTTCCGGACATTTTCGGGCAAATGGGATGGCTTAATTTTTTTGATACCACGCAGCGAAAAAAAACAGTAAGAATACTTGCATGGGTAATTCCAATGATATGGGCCATTACCTATCTGTTCATCAGCCTGCCGGTCTTCATGATTTTGTCAGGCGGCATTGTGGGCTCCTTCATGCTTTTTGTAGTGGTATATGCCGCGATCATTTTCCGGAACCGGCGGGCAAAATTTATGAATTCAGGCTTCTTCTATAATGCAGCATTCCTGGTTAGTATATTATCAATTGTTACGATTGGCGTATATGGGTTGGTACAGCTTTTTTCAAAATAAATTTTATAAAACTTAAAAATAAATTTACGATGAGCCATTTTCTTCACCGCAGAAAGTTTTTAGCCTCCCTTGCATTGTTACCGGCATTACCCGCCGGTATGTTGCGTGATACAAAATCAGGAAAGTTGGAAAAAACAGGGGATAAAGGCCATTTAAAAACAAGCCTCAATGCTTTCTCTTTTAATACAGCGCTTACGGACGGCAGCATGACCATTAGTGATATGCTTGATTTCTGCGCAGCAGAAGATATTGAAGGAGTGGATATCACAGGCTATTATTTTAAAGGCTATCCAGCAGTGCCCCCGGACGAATACCTTTTTGAAATAAAAAGAAAGGCATTTCGGCTGGGTCTCGAAATAAGCGGCACAGGCGTTCGCAATGATTTCACCATTGCCGACAAAAGCAAACGTGACCTTGAGGTAGCCCTTGTAAAAAACTGGGTGGAAGTAGCGGCGAAGATCGGGGCTCCGGTGCTGAGGGTTTTTGCCGGCAATCAAAAAAATGAAGGCATAGCACAGGAAAAAGTAACAGAGTGGATCCTAAAAGATCTGCAGACCTGCGTGGAATACGGCAAAGCGCATGGCGTTATTATCGGCTTGCAAAATCACAATGATTTTATTCAAACCGCCGACCAGGTCATCAGTATGATCGAAGCAATCAATTCAGAATGGCTTGGGCTGATATTAGACACCGGGAGCTATCGTGTACACGATCCTTATGAAGAAATTGCAAAGTCAGTAAAATACACCGTCAACTGGCAGATCAAGGAAAAGATTTTCATCAACGGCACAGAAGTGGATACTGACCTGGAAAAATTATTGAGCATTATAAAAGCATCGAACTATAGAGGTTATCTGCCGATAGAAACCCTTGGTGCAGGCGACCCGAAAGCAAAAGTAACCGCGTTGCTCGCGAAGCTTGAAAAAGCAATGGGATAGGCTTACCATCATGTCCATTTGCCGGCGCGAATAAATGCTACTCTGCCCGGAGTGACTTTACAGGATTTGCAATGGCTGCTCTTATCGCCTGGAAACTTATGGTTGCAATTGCAATCAACAATGCGATAAATGTGGTGATGGCAAAAACACTCCAACCGATATCAATACGGTAAGCAAAATCCTGCAGCCATTTATTCATTACATACCAGGCAACAGGCGATGCAATGATGATTGATATCGCAACCAATTTTAAAAAGTCTTTTGATAAGAGCGTTACAATATTCGCAACGCTTGCCCCCAGCACTTTTCTTACACCAATTTCTTTTATGCGTTGCTCCGCACTAAAAGTTGCAAGACCAAATAGTCCAAGACAGGATATAAGAATCGCAATGATGGTGAAATAATTTACAATAGAAGCGAGGCGGATTTCTGATTCGTAATTCTTCTGAAAATCCTGGTCGAGGAAGCTGTATTCAAAAGGTTCATTCGGATTGAATTTCTTCCACCTGTCGCCAATTGATTTTAGTAAGTTGCCAATATTTCCCGGGGCCGCATGCACAAGCATATAGTTGTATTGATCGTCATTATTTCTCAGGAAACCGAAAGGCGTAATGGGAAGATGCAGGTCTTCGAAATGAAAATCATTTACCACACCTATTACTTCCCGGTCGTTGGTTTCACCGTTGTAGGTGGAATATATTTTCTTACCTACCGCATCCTGCGCACTTTTAAATCCAATTTCTTTGATGGCAGTTTCATTTAAAATGATCCGGCCACCGGCAGTATCCGATGGAAAATCAACAGAAAACAAACGGCCGGCGAGTACTTGAAGATTTAACGTTTGAAGGTAATTCTCGTCTACAACGTTTAACCTTGTGCGTTTTCCATCCTGCATGGTTTTGCTTTCTTTATAAAAAGAATTATCGCTCGGGTTGAATCGCCCCGGGTTATAAAATGATTCACCAACCTCTTTTATCCCAGAGAGTTTTTTTATATCTGCTTTTAAGGCCAGCCCTATTTTCTTTGCCACCTGGCTGCGAAGGGGAACGATTACCTGTCGTTCTTTATCAAAACCAAGATCGGCGGAACGCAAATATTTCATCTGGCTTGCTATAACAACAGCAGCGATAATGAGCACAACTGAAATTATAAATTGAAAAACCACGAGCCCCTTTCGCAGAGAAATGGCCGCCATTGAATTGGAGAATTTACCTTTCAAAACTTTTACAGGCCTGAAGGAAGAAAGATAGAAAGCAGGATAACTTCCAGCAAGAAGTCCGGCGAAAACAGACATCAATAAAAATGCTGCAAACAGCCAACCGTTTTTTTCAAAAGTGACAGAAATATTTCTTCCTGAAATGGTATTGAACGCAGGCAATAACATTAAACTAATTACAATCGCCAACAAAAAAGCGAGCAAACTCATGAATATAGATTCTCCCAGGAACTGTCGTACCAGCAAGCTTTTCTCGGCGCCTAACACTTTTCTTATACCCACTTCTGCGGAGCGCTTTGATGATCTTGCTGTAGAGAGGTTCATGAAATTGATGCACGCAATCAATAGAGTGAACAAGGCAATTGATCCAAGAATATATAAATAAATAAGGCTGCCCGAAGGTGTTACGTCATTGTCAACGCCTGATTCCAAATGTATCTTCGTCAGCGGGAGCAAGAATTGTTTCTTCTTGAAATCCAGGGAAGCAAG